>NZ_JABBWW010000010.1:0-246803 GCF_014161385.1 Microbispora sp. H10670
TCCGCGCGCTCAACCACATCGGCTACGACGGCCCGATCTCCATCGAGTGGGAGGACGCGGGCATGGACCGGCTGCACGGCGCACCCGAGTCCCTCGCCTACATCCGCGCACTCAACGCCATCACCCCGCCCGACGCGGCCTTCGACGCCGCCTTCTCCTCCGAGAGCTGATCCCGCCTCTGCTCTCTCCAACAGGGCCGGGCGGCGCCTTCGCCGCCCGGCCCTGCCGTGCTCAGACGGTCCGGCGGGGTGGGAGCAGGGCGTTGACGCGGTCGGAGCCGGGCCAGACGTAGGGAAGGTCGTCGGGCTCGCCGGGGAACAACGGGCCGTAGAACCCGGGATCCTTGCGCAGCAGGGCGGAGCGGTGGCTGAGGTGGAGGGCGGGATCGCCCAGCCACGGCGGAAGCTCGCCCGCCTCGGCGAGGGCCACCTGGGTGCGGGGCGTCTCGATGCCGCGGCAGCCGAGCAGCTCCCTGGTCATCGTCCCGGCGCAGGTGTCGGCCCGGCCCATGTCGCACCACGCCGCGACGATCTCCAGGCCGTAGCGGACCAGCGCCTCCTCGTACCCGGCCCACATGTGCGCGACGGGATGGTGCCGCCAGCCGTACCCCGGGACGGTGAGCGTACGCAGGACCTGCAGCGCCTCGACCCGCTGCTTGCCCAGGCGGAGCGGGTCGAGCACGCGCGCGGAGGCGGTGAAGTCCGGATACGGCAGGAACGTCTGCATGTCGCCGTCCGGGTACCCGCGACCGCCGGAGATATCCGGCCGGGCAGGGAGATCTCCGGTGGTCAGGGGTGGTCCTGCCGTGTGCTCAGTCGAACAGCACGATCTGCCGGAGCACCTCGCCGCCGCGCAGCGCGGCGACCGCCTCGTTCAGGTCGCCGATCCTGATCCGCGAGCTGATCATGCTGTCGAGGTCGAGCCTGCCCGCCTTGTAGAGGTTCACGAAGCGGGGGAAGTCCCTGCGGACGTCGGCGCCGCCGTACAGCGAGCTGAGGATGTTCTTGCCCTCGAACAACAGGCTGAAGGCGTTCAGCGGCACCTGGTCGTCCACGGCGCCCGCGCCGACGACGATGACGTCACCGCCGCGCCTGGTCGCCCGCCAGGCCGTCATGATGGCCGCCGACCTGCCGACCGCCTCGAAGCCGTGGTCGAAGCCCTGACCGCCGGTCAGGGCGCCGATCGCGTCCGTGACCTGGTCGGGGGTGCAGGCGTGGGTGGCCCCCACCTTCAGGGCGAGCGCGTGCTTGGACTCCAGCGGGTCGATCGCGAGGATCGTGGTCGCGCCGGAGATCCGGGCTCCTTGGATCACCGACAGCCCGACGCCGCCGCAGCCGACCACCGCCACGGTCGCCCCCGGGCGGACCTTCGCCGTGTTGAGCACGGCGCCGACGCCAGTGGTGACGCCGCAGCCGATCAGCGCCGCCACCTCGTACGGCACGTCGGGGTCGACCGCGATCGCGCCCTGCCAGGGCACGACGATCTCCTCGGCCCAGGTGCCGCACCCGGCCATCCCGAACGCGGGGGTGCCACCGCCGAAGCGGAAGCGCGGCTCGGTGAAGCCCTTCATCATGTAGGTCATGCACAGGTTCGGCTGACCCGCCCGGCAACTCGGGCAGTCGCCGCAGGCGGGCGTCCAGTTGACGATGACGTGGTCCCCCGGGCTGACGGTGGTGACGCCGTCGCCCACCTCGACCACCTCGCCCGCGCCCTCGTGACCGGGGACGATCGGCAGGGGCTGAGGGAGCACGCCGGTCAGCACCGACAGGTCGGAGTGGCACACGCCGGTCGCCCGTACGCGCACGCGCACCTCGCCCGGGCCCACCGGCGTGACCGTGATGTCGTCGCGGATGTCCAGCCTGTCGTCGCCGACCGCGTGCAGGATCGCGCCGCGCATGGTCACGGGCCTGGTCACGGGCGTCGTCACTCGTCCACGAGGGACAGCGCGGCCTTCGGACAGGACCGGACCGCGTGGCGGACCCGGTCGAGCAGTTCGGCGGGCGGCTCGGGCGTCAGCACCCAGAGGTTGTCCTGGTCGTCGACCTCGAAGACCTCCGGAGCCAGACCCATGCAGACGGCGTTGGCCTCGCACGCCTCGTAATCCACAACGATCTTCACGACGCGTCCTCCTCATCGGGGGCCCGGGTAGGGTGCCCGTCATGGTAACTCCGATGCCCCTTCCGCTGCGCCGTGCCGCCGAGAAGGCGCGCGGCTTCATGCCGCCCGCCGAGGGCGAGGCGCTGTACGAGACCGCCGCGACGTACGGCCTGCGGGGGCCGGTCTGCGAGATCGGCACGTACTGCGGCAAGTCGGCGATCTACCTGGGCGCCGGGGCGCGGCAGGCGGGGACGGTGGTCTTCACCGTGGACCATCACCGGGGGTCGGAGGAGATCCAGCCCGGCTGGCCGCACCACGACCCTGATCTGGTCGACGCGAGGACCGGGCGGATGGACTCGCTGCCGTTCTTCCGCGACACGATCGCCGCCGCCGGTCTGGAGGACGAGGTGATCGCGGTGGTCGGCGACTCGGCGACGGTCGCCCGGTTCTGGGCCACGCCGCTCGCCGTGCTGTTCGTCGACGGCGGCCATTCGGAGGAGCCGGTGACCGCCGACTACGAGGGATGGGCGCCGCACGTCATGCCGGGCGGCGCGCTCGTCTTCCACGACATCTATCCCGATCCCGCCGACGGCGGGCAGGCGCCGTACCACGTCTATCTGCGCGCGCTGGAGTCGGGCGCCTTCAAGGAGGTGCGGGTCACCGGGTCGCTGCGTGTGCTGGAGAAGAGCTGATCAGGCGCGGGCGCGTTCGCAGCCGCACTCGCCGGTGATGCGGGCCTCCCGGCCGCCGGCGTCGCGGAAGATCCCCGAGCCGGGGGTCGCGCGGGCGAGCGCGTCGGCGGCGAGCACCACCGCGGCCGCCGTGTAGCCCGACCGCTCGTCGGGGAAGTGCCGCTCGTTCACGAACTGCCACCCGGTCCAGTAGGCCCCGTCCTCGTGGCGCAGGTGCTGCATGTCCGCGAACACCGTCAGCGCGCGGTCCCGCAGCCCGGCGGAGTCGAGCGCGAGCACCAGCTCGCACGACTCCGCGCCGGTCACCCACGGCTGGTCGGAGACGCAGCGCGCCCCGAGGCCGGGTTCCACGAAGGTGTCCCATTCCAGGTCGAACCGGCGGACGGCGTCAACCCCGCGTACGGCGCCGCCGAGCACGGGGTAGTACCAGTCCATCGAGAACCGGCTCTTGTCGGCGAACGCCTCGGGGTGGTGGGCGACGACGTGGCCGAGCCGGTCGGCGGCGAGCTCCCAGTCGGGCTGCGGGTCGCCCAGCCGTTCGGCGAGCAGCGCCCCGCAGCGCAGGCCCTGGTGGATCGACGAGCACCCGGTGAGCAGGGCGTAGTCCGCCGGTCGGCCCTCGGCGTCGCGCTGCCAGAGGATCTCGCCCCGCGTGGTCTGCAGCCCCATGACGAAGCCGAGGGCCCGGACGACCGCCGGCCACATGGCGCGGGCGAAGTCCTCGTCGCCGGTCACCAGCAGGTCGTGCCAGACCCCCACCGCGATGTACGCCGCGTGGTTGGACTCGCCGGCGGCCTCGGCGGGCCGCCCGTCCCGGATCCTCATGGGCCAGGAGCCGTCCGGGCGCTGGTGCCGTACGAGCCAGTCGTAGCCCTTGCGGGCCTCGTCGCGCAGCCCGGCCACGGTCAGCGCCATCAGGCACTCGATGTGGTTCCAGGCGTCGATGTGGCCCTCGGGCCAGGGCACCCCGCCCTCGTCGTCCTGGATCGCGGCGATGCTCTCGGCCGTACGGAGGACCTGGTCTGCGGTGATGATCCCGGGAACGTGCGGCACCCGCCTCATGCGGGCTTCCGGACGTAGACGACCACGCTCTTGCCGATCAGGGGGTTGAGCACGGCCTCGGCCAGCCGGGTGGCGAGGGGGCGCTTCATGATGTCCCAGACGAGAAGCTCGTGGTACGCCTTGGCCAGCGGATGCTCGTCGTTCTTCACCCCCACCGCGCACTTGATCCACCAGTACGGCGTGTGCAGCCCGTGCGCGTGGTGGTGGCCGCCGACCTCCAGGCCCGAGGCCTTCAGCTTCGCCTGGAGCTCCGCCAGCGTATAAATCCGGATATGTCCGCCGGGGGTGGTGTGGTAGTCCTCCGACAGCGCCCAGCAGACGCGCTCGGGGAGGAAGCTCGGGACCGTGATCGCGGCCCGGCCGCCCGGCTTGAGCACGCGTACGATCTCCCGCATCGCGGCCATGTCGTCGGGGATGTGCTCCAGCACCTCGGCGGCGATCACGCGGTCGAAGGAGGCGTCGGGGAACGGCATGTCGAGGGCGTCGCCGACGACGGTGTCGCCGGTCGCGCCCGCCGGCACCTCGCCCTCCTTGTCCATGGCCGCGAACATGGCCGCCACGCTCTCCATCTCGGCGGCGTCCATGTCGAAGGCGACCACGTCGGCGCCGCGGCGCAGCACCTCGAAGGCGTGCCGGCCACCACCGGCCCCGAGGTCGAGGACGCGGTCACCCGGTCCGACCGGCAGCCGGGCGAAGTCGACGGTCAGCACTCGGTGCCTGCCTTTCGTGGGGTCGTGCTACCTGGGGCTGTGCTTCCTGGGCGGTGCTTCCTGAGCTGTGCTTCGCCGGGGCCGGGGAGTCACCGCGAGGGGGTGTGCGCGGCGATGGCCTCGTGGTAGGCCTCGACGGTGCGCCGGGCGACGACCGGCCACGCGTAGCGCTCCATCACGCGGTCGTAGCCGCGGCGGCCGTACTCCTCGCGCTCGCGCGGGGAGTCGAGCAGGCGGCGCAGCACGGCCGCGAGCTCCTCCGGGTCGCCCGGCGGCACCTGGATCGCCGCGTCGCCGACCACCTCGGGCAGGGCGCCCGTACGCGAGGCGACCAGCGGGGTGCCGCACGCCATGTGCTCGACGGCCGGCAGCGAGAAGCCCTCGTACAGGGAGGGGACCACCGCCACCTCGGAGGTGGCGATCAGCTCGGCCAGCTCCTCGTCCGGGATGCCGTGCACGAACCGCACGCGGTCGTGCAGCGACAGCTCGCCGACCAGCTGTTCGGTGGGCCCGCCGGGGGTGGGCCTGCTCACCACGGTCAGGTTGACCTCCCGCTCGGTGGCGAGCTTGGCCACGGCCCGCAGCAGCGTCGCGACGCCCTTCATCGGGGAGTCGGCGCTGGCCACGGCCACGATCGAGTTCTCCCGCTTCGGCAGTTCCGGCCGAGGGTGGAAGAACCGCGTGTCGACGCCGAGGGGGATCAGCCGCATGTTCGACTGCGGCACGTTGAAGTCGCGGTGGATGTCGGCGAGCGACGACTCGCTGACGGTCAGGATCGGGCTGAGCCGGGGGGCGACGACGCTCTGCATGCGGACGAACCCGTACCAGCGGCGCATCGACAGCCGCTTCCACCCCTTGGCGGCCTTGAGTTCGATCCGCCGGTCGACGCTGATGGGGTGATGGATGGTGCCCACCACCGGCACCAGCTTCTGGATGCCGAGCAGGCCGTACCCCAGCGTCTGGTTGTCCTGGACGACGTCGAAGTCGTCCCGCCGCCTCCTGAGCTCGCGGAAGGCGCGCAGGCTGAACGTCAGCGGCTCGGGGAACCCGGCCGTCCACATGGTGGCGACCTCCAGCGCGTCGATCCAGTCGCGGTACTCCGCGAGCTTCGGTGTGCGGAACGGGTCCTCGTCGCGGTAGAGGTCCAGGCTGGGGACCTTGTTGAGGATCACGCCCTCGTCCAGCTCCGGGTACGGCTGGCCGGAGAAGACCTCGACGTGGTGGCCCAGGGCGACGAGCTCACGGCTGATGTGGCGCAGGTACACCCCCTGGCCGCCGCAGGTGGGCTTGCTGCGATAGGACAGCAGCGCGACTCGCAGCCTCTCCGCCAAGAGGCACCCCTTTCCAGTCGTGCCCCCGTGGGGCTGCTGCCAGGAACACTACCATTTGACCTTATCCGGGGTGCTGTGAGGTGGAAGTGGTCCTCGCTCGACCCTCACCCTCCCCGACCTGGGGTGTTAGGTTACCCGAACGGGATTCGGTGTAACGCGTTCTACTATCGGCCAGGTGGGTGAGGTCGGGCAGGGCGGTACATTCGCCTCTCATAGGCCGAGTTGGATGGTATGAGGAGGATCCGTTGGCCAGGCGTGCGCTGATCACCGGCATCACCGGTCAGGACGGCTCCTATCTCGCCGAGCACCTGCTGCGCGAGGGATACGAGGTCTGGGGGCTGGTCCGCGGCCAGGCGAACCCGCGCGTGCCGCGCGTGCGCCGCCTCCTGCAGGACGTGCGGCTCGTACGGGGCGACCTGCTCGACCAGGGATCGCTCATCTCGGCGGTCGAGAAGGCGCAGCCGGACGAGGTCTACAACCTGGGGGCCATCTCGTTCGTGCCGATGTCGTGGGAGCAGGCCGAGCTCACCGGGGAGGTGACCGGCATGGGCGTGCTCCGGGTGCTGGAGGCCATCCGCGTCTGCTCCGGGATCACCGCCGCGCGCCGCTCGCCCGCGGGACAGATCCGCTTCTACCAGGCGTCGTCCTCGGAGATGTTCGGTCAGGTCAGAGAGACGCCGCAGACCGAGCGCACCCCCTTCCACCCCAGGTCGCCGTACGGCGTGGCCAAGGCGTACGGGCACTTCCTCACGCAGAACTACCGCGAGTCGTACGGGATGTTCGCGGTGTCGGGGATCCTGTTCAACCACGAGTCGCCCCGGCGCGGGGCGGAGTTCGTCACCCGCAAGGTCTCGCTCGGCGTGGCGAGGATCAAGCTCGGCATGGCGTCGGAGCTGCGCCTCGGCAACCTGGAGGCACGCCGCGACTGGGGCTTCGCGGGCGACTTCGTCCGGGCCATGCACCTGATGCTGTCGGCCGCCGAGCCCGAGGACTACGTCATCGGCACCGGGCGTACGCATTCGGTGCGCGAACTGGTCGAGGCCGCCTTCGGCGCCGCCGGGCTGGACTGGGAGCGGCACGTCGTCTGCGACTCCTCCCTGCACCGGCCGGCGGAGGTCGACCTGCTGTGCGCGGACCCGAAGAAGGCCCGCACCCAGCTGGGCTGGGAGCCGACGGTGTCGTTCGAGGACCTCGTGGCGATGATGGTCGAGGCCGACCTGCGCCTCCTCGCCGACGGCCGCGATCCCGAGCAGGACAATCCCTCCTGGCCGTGACCGTCCCGCCGGGGCGGCGCGTTTCTGTCGGTGCGCTCTGGTACGACGGACACATGGGTGTGAGCGTCGAGGAGTTCCTGGGCATGCTGGACCGGCTGCCCGAGGTGCGGCAGAGCGAGGGAGGCGACTGGGTCTCCTTCAAGGTGCGTGACAAGGGTTTCGGCTACCTGTGGGAGCGGACCCGGACGGTCGGCCTCAAGGCCACGATCGAGGAGCAGATCGCGCTGGTGGCCGAGCGTCCCGAGGTGTTCGAGCCGCAGTTCACCGCCGGGCGGTTCGGCTGGGTCGTCGTCCGCCTGGACGGGATCGATCCGGACGAGCTGTTCGAGCTGGTCACCGAGGCGTGGTGCCTGACCGCGCCCAAGGCCCTCGTCGAGGCATTCGAATGACGTCCCGTTGAACTGGAACTCGTTCTAGCCCAATTCCCGGCGTGGCTGCGGGGGTGATTCCGGGAGCGGGCGGTGAATTCTAGAAACCGGCGAGCAGTCGCTCGGCGGCGAGTTCGATCCGGTGCTGGATCTGCTCGTAGGTTCGCCGTCCGCGCAGCATCTCCAGCAGCTCCTGCACCCACACCCCCACCAGGGACCCGGTGAGAGCGAGCTGGTCGTCGGGAGGAAGATCCGCGGTGCGGCCGCCGGCGGCGACGCGCAGCACCAGGCTCGCCATCCGGTCGCCGAACGGCGCCTCGACCTCCGCGATGATCAGGGAGCGGATCAGCGCGTCGGCCAGTTCCGGCTCGCGCATCAGCCCCCGGGTCGCCCGCATCAGCACGTCGGCCGCGCGGCCGGCGGGATGGGCGGCATTCGGGGGCCGCCGCTCGATGCTGGACTCCAGCAGGTCGATCTCCTCGCCGACCACCGCCACGACCAGGTCCATCTTCGAGGGGAAGTAGCGGTAGAGCGTTCCCAGCGCGACGCCCGCGCGTTCGGCCACCGTGCGCATCTGCATCGCCTCGACGCCCCCGCGGGAGGCGAGGGCCGCGGCCGCCTGCACGATCCGCCGGCGTCGCTGGTGCTGGCTCCGGGTGCGGACTCCGGGAGTGGCCGGAGCCGCATGCGCGCCCGTGCCGGACGGTGCGTCGGGACGCGGCGGCGGGACGTCGGCGACCACATGCGAAGTGCGCATGAGAACACGCTATCCGACTCCCGCGCGCTCAGACTGGTTACCCACCAGTCACAGAAACGCGGGCATTTCGCGGAATGTAATCGGTTCTACTTCACTTGTCCCGAGCGGGAAGGTCAGTGCGTGACGATCGTCGGCACGGTGAAGAAGACGACCAGCGCGATGATCAGGCAGATCAGGAAGCCGACGACCTCCCACAGCCAGTCGTAGTGCCGGTCGCTCTTCTTGCGCGGTCCCTTCCCCGCGGGCCTGACGCCGGTGGCCTCGGCGTTCCCGGCGCTACCGGCGTTCCTGGTGGTCGTCTGCTTCTTGGCTGTCTGCTTCTTGGTCGTGTGCTTCTTGGCCGGGCGCTTGCCGTCCTTCCGCGCGGGCGCGACCGGCGAGGCGGCAGGGACGGCAGCAGGGACGGCGGCGGGCGCGGCCGACGCGTCGGCCGATGCGGCTGCCGGTGTGACGGCAGGGTCCGGGACGGGGTCCAGGACGTCGGCCTTCGCCGCAGGCGCGTCGACGGCCTGCTCGCCGCCCGCCTCCGGCACACCGTTCGCCTCCGGCACACTGTTCGTCTCCGGAGCGCCGGGGGCATCGTCCTCGGGGAACGCCGCCGGATAGCCGCCGACGGGATGCCTCACCTGCTCCTCGACCCGCGGGAACTCCGGGAACTCAGCCTGCGGGAACTCCGGGAACTCCGCCTGCGGGAACCGGGTCTCCGGGAACACAGCCTCCGGGAACACGGTCTGCGGGATCGCGGTGCTCTCGGCCGGGCGGAACGCCTCAGTCGGCCCGGATGCCTCGGGCGGAGAGGCGGCCTCCGTGACAAGCCGGGAGTCCGGCCCAGCGGCCGCATCAGCGGTCACGTCAGAGGCAGGCTGAGCAGCCGGCTCGCCGGTAGGCCTGGCGGGTGCCTCGGCCGGGGCCGCGAAGGCGTCGAAGGGTTCGGCGGAGCGGAGCGTCTCGAACAGGAGCGTGTGCGCCGCCTCGAACGGCTCGGCGGGCGTGGAGGCGGTGGCCGGGCCGGGGGGTGTGAACGCGTCGAAGGACTCACCGGGCGGGAGTGAGCCGGGAGGTGCGAAGGCGTCGAAGGACTCACCGGGAGAGAGCGGGCCGGCGGGCGCGAACGCGTCGAAGTCGCGCCGTTCGCCCGGCGTCTGCCGCTGCGGATCGTCCGCGAAGACGGCGGGGGCGGGTGGCGGATCGGCGGGCCGGGCCACGCCGGGAGGGGTCGCGGGAGCGAAGGCGTCGAACGGGTCGGCCGGGCGGAAGGCGTCGAACCTGTCGGCCTCAAAGCTCCCGGCCTCGAACCTGTCGGCCTCGAACCTGTCGGCCTCGAAGCTGTCGGCCTCGAAGCTCCCGGCTTTGAACCACTCGACGGCGGACCTGTCGGTGGCGGGACCTTCGGCACCCACAGAACCGCCATGGCCTGCGTGCCCCGCCGACCTCGCCGATTCCGGGACACCGAAGCCGGGCACGGGAACACCCGACGCGGACTCCGGAAGGCCGGAGCCAGGCGGCTGCGACCCAGGCGGCTGTGACGAGGCCTGAGACTGCGACCCGGGCGGCTGTGACGAGGCCTGAGACTGCGGCCAAGACGGCGTGGACGCCTGGGACGGCGCCTGGGACAGGGCGTCGGACAGAGCCTGGGACGGGAACCGTGGGGGAGTCCGCGGCTCCACCGGCGCCGCCAACGCCTCCTGCGCCGGACTCTCCTGCGCGGACGTTCCCTGTGCCCGGCTTTCGAGTGCCCGGGTTTCGTGCGACTGGGTCTCCTGTGACCGCGGCTCCGGCCGGGTCGCGCGCTTTCTGCGCAGGCGGCCCTCGGTGAGCGAGTTGAGTAGCGCGCCGCGCAGCCGGGGCATGGGCTCGGTCGTCGCCTCGTGCTTGGCCCTGCGCCGGGGCTCCTGGGGCGTGAGGGCCTCGGTCTTGACCACGCAGGTGTTGGTCACCTGGTCGGGGTCGCTCAGCGGCAGCGGCCAGGTCGGGGTGGTCGGCCACAGCCTCTTGGTGACGAGCCCGCCGGACTGAGCCCCAGACTGTGCACCGGGCTGTGCACCGGACTCGTCCGCCACCTGCCCGGTACCGGTCGCGGCCGGGTCGCCGGGCTCCTCGTACGGCAGCGCCGCCAGCACCCGGTTCCGTACGGAGGCGGACGGATGGCGCCAGGGCAGCCGGGCCAGCACGTCGGCCACGGGGGCGACCCCGATGGCGTCGTACACCTCCGCGACGGAGGGAGGCACGAACGGCGCGGACCTCGCCGCGGCGACCGCCGTCGCCAGCGTCTGGGTGAAGCGGCGCTTCGCTCCGGCGGCGAGTTCCCCCGCGGTGTCGACGGCCACGTCGAGCACCAGCGACAGCTCCGGGGGCGTGAGGCCGCAGACCTCCGACAGCAGCAGGACCTCCCGCTGGTGCGGCCGGATGTCGCGGAACACCCGCTCGATCAGCGCGGTGGCCGGGTCGGCGACGGAGTCCACGGCGGGCAGCGCGTAGCTGACGTCCCGGCGGTAGATCTCCCGGCGGGCCAGCGCGTACAGCATGGCGCGCGAGGGCGGGTCGGCGGCGGCCGGAGCGGTGGTGAAGACGGCCACCACGGCGTCGGCCGCCGAGGCGGTCTCGCCGAGCTGGTCGTGGCAGTACGCGAACAACCCCGCGGCGTGACGCTCGAAGAGCTCGGCGATCAGCTCGCTCCTGGAGCGCTGACCGGTGAGCGGTGATGTCACGACCGGCTCCTCTGGGGTTCGTGGCTGGTCCCTACGGGAGGAACGGAGCGGAGGGACAGGAGAGGCGTGAGAGTAATCATGCCAACACATCGGCGCACCACGCATCAGGAGATGCCCTATTGATAGATATTCAGGCCCGGATCTCGCGAGTATCCTCCATAGGCTGTCGGCCGGGCCGACGAACGCGGTGGGGGCCGCCACGATTTCCGGGGCGCTGACGGGGAAGAGCGAGGGCGCCTCCTGTGTTGCCTTGATCGCACACTCTTTCGAAGGGCAGATACGGCGTGATCACATTCGAAGGTGTCACCAAGCGCTACCGGGACGGGACGGTGGCCGTGGACGACCTGAGCCTCGAGGTGCCCACAGGTGCGATCACCGTGTTCGTGGGCCCCTCCGGCTGCGGCAAGACCACCTCGCTGCGGATGATCAACCGCATGATCGACGCCACCTCCGGCCGTATCGCCCTCGACGGCCAGGACGTGCGTGAGATCGACCCGCCCACGCTCCGGCGCGGCATCGGCTACGTCATCCAGCAGGCGGGCCTGTTCCCGCACCGCAGGATCGTGGACAACGTCGCGACGGTGCCGTACCTGCTGGGCTGGAACAAGAAGAAGGCCCGCGCCCGGGCGATGGAGCTGCTCGAACTGGTCGGGCTCGACGCGGGCCTCGCGAACCGTTATCCCTTCCAGCTCTCCGGCGGCCAGCAGCAGCGGGTCGGAGTGGCCCGGGCGCTCGCGGCGGACCCGCCGGTGCTGCTGATGGACGAGCCGTTCAGCGCCGTCGACCCGGTCGTCCGGGCCAGCCTCCAGGACGAGTTGCTCCGCCTGCAGTCGGAACTGCGCAAGACGATCGTGTTCGTCACCCACGACATCGACGAGGCGGTCAAGCTCGGCGACACGGTGGCCGTCCTGCGCGTCGGCGGGCGCCTGGCCCAGATGGCGGGCCCCGCCACGCTGCTCACCGAGCCGGCCGACGACTTCGTCCGCGGGTTCCTCGGGCGCGACCGGGGCATCCGGCGGCTGTCGTTCATCTCCGCCAAGGAGGTGCGGCTCGGCCCGGCGCCGCCCGACCTCGTGACCGGCGAGGACGGCAGGCCGCTCGGCTGGCGGACCGCCGACGGCCTCGCGGCGTACGGCACCTTCGACCCCGAGACCGACTCGCTGCGGGCCGCGCTCGACGCGGCGCTGCTGTCGGCGAACGGCGTCGCGGTCGCCGTGGACGAGGAGGGCCGCGTGCGCGGGGTGGCCGGGCGGGACGCGATCGACGAGCTGCTCGCCGAGTACGCGCCGCCTGTTAAGGGCGCCGGCTCCGCCGAGGGGGCGCCCGCGTGATCGAGGAGCCCCTGGTCCGCTGGGACTGGATCGCGCGCAACTGGGACAGCGGAAGCCCTTCGGCGATCAGCACGCTGCTGGAGAACCACGTCGTGACGGCCTTCCTGCCGGTGCTGCTCGGGCTGGTGGTGGCGCTGCCGCTCGGCCTCGCCTGCGCCCGGTGGCGGTGGCTGTACCAGCCGACGGCCGCGCTGATGAACGTGACCTACTCTCTGCCCTCCCTCGTGCTGTTCTCGGTGTTCCTGTCGGTCACCGGCCTCACCCGCGCGACCGTCGTCATCCCGCTGACGTTCTTCGCCCTGGCGATCCTGATCCCCGCCGTCGTGGACGGGCTGGCCTCGGTCCCCGACCCCGTACGGCAGTCGGCCGTGGCGATGGGCTTCCGGCCCGCGCGCCGTCTGCTCCGGGTCGAGCTGCCGGTGGCGGTGCCGGTGGTCCTGGCCGGGCTGCGGGTCGCGACCGTGTCCAGCATCAGCCTGGTGAGCGTGGGCGCGCTGATCGGCCAGGGCGGGCTCGGCAACCTGTTCATCGACGGCTGGCAGCGGCAGTTCTACACGCCGATCGTGGTCGGGATCGCGCTCATCGTGCTGCTCGCGGTGCTCGCCGACGGGCTGCTCGTGCTCGCCCAGCGGCTGCTGACCCCCTGGTCCCGGGCGAGGAGCACGGCATGAACGGGAGCGGCGTGAACGGGGGCACGGCATGAACTGGCTG
Organism: Microbispora sp. H10670; assembly: GCF_014161385.1. Lineage (NCBI taxonomy): Bacteria > Bacillati > Actinomycetota > Actinomycetes > Streptosporangiales > Streptosporangiaceae > Microbispora > Microbispora sp. H10670. The sequence continues at coordinate 13,042 of NZ_JABBWW010000010.1, forward strand.
GCCGACTTCTTCGGCGACGCGGCGCACTGGTCCGGCCCCGACGGCATCCCGGTCCGGCTGCTGGAGCACCTGGGATACTCGGCGGCGGCCTTCCTCGTCGCGGCGCTGATCGCCGTGCCGCTCGGCATGCTCATCGGTCACACCGGCCGCGGCGCGCTGCTCGTCGTGGTCGCGGCGAACGCCGCCCGGGCCCTGCCGACGCTCGGCCTGCTCGTGCTCGTCGTGCTGCTGGCCGGGGTGGGGACCGTGCTGCCGGTGCTGGTCCCGCTGATCGTGCTGGCGGTCCCGCCCATCCTGGTGAACACGTACGAGGGACTGCGCGGGGTGGACGCCGACCTGCGCGACGCGGCGTACGGCATGGGCCTGCGCGGGCCGCAGGTGCTGTTCCGGACGCTGACGCCGGTCGCGCTGCCGCTGATCCTGCTGGGGCTGCGCCTGTCGGCCATCCAGGTCGTCTCCACCGCCACCGTGGCGGCGTTCGTCGGCCTCGGCGGGCTCGGCCGGTTCATCATCGACGGCCTGGCCACCAAGGCGTACTCCAGCGTGATCGGCGGCGCGGTCCTGGTCGCGGCCCTCGCGCTGGCCGTCCAGTTCGGCTTCCTCCTCCTCGACCGGGTGGTCGTCTCGCCGGGAGTCCGACAGACCCGCTAATCTCCGTATTATCTCCCAAAAATGAAGGGTTTTTCCTTATGAGGCGTATGTTCGGCGTCGCGGCGGTCGCCCTGACCACGGCGCTCACATTGTCGGCGTGCGGGGGGTCCGACCCGCTGTCCACCACCGCGTCGGCCGCCCCTTCGGCCTCCGGGTCCGGCGGCGCGGCCTCCGCCAAGGTGGTCGTCGGCTCCTTCGACTTCCCCGAGAGCGTCCTGCTCGCCTCGATCTACGCCCAGGCGCTCCAGGCCAAGGGCGTCACGGTCGAGGAGAAGCCCAACATCGGCAGCCGCGAGGTGGTCTACGACCAGATCAAGAGCGGCGGCCTGACCGTGCTGCCCGAGTACGCCGGGTCGCTGCTGGCGTTCATCGACAAGTCGAGCACGGCCAGGACCAAGGACGACATCCTCGCCGGGCTGAAGGCGAAGCTGCCGCCCGAGCTGGAGATCCTGGAGCCCGCCGCGGCCGAGGACAACAACTCGCTCACCGTCACCAAGGCGACGGCCGACAAGTACAAGCTCGCCACGATCGAGGACCTCGCGAAGGTCTCCAAGGACCTCACGGTCGGCGGGCCGCCGGAGTTCAAGGACCGCCAGGAGGAGAACTTCAAGACCGTCTACGGCCTGGAGTTCAAGCAGTGGAAGCCCACCGGGGCCACCACCGCTGACGCGATCAAGAGCGGCACGGTCCAGGTCGGCAACGTGTTCACCACCGACCCCAAGATCGTGCTGAACGACCTCGTGCCGTTGCAGGACAACAAGAACGCCTTCGGCTCCGAGAACGTGACGCCCCTGGTCCACAAGGCCGAGGCGAACGACGCCGTGGTCTCCACGCTCAACGCGATCTCCGCCAAGCTGGACACCGAGACGCTGGTCTCGCTGATGAAGCGGATCGCCGTCGACAAGGACGACCCGCCGGCGGTCGCCAAGGACTGGCTGACCCAGAACGGCCTCCTCTAGGTGGGTCCGGAGTGAGGACCGGGTGAGTCCGGTGCAGGGGCTGTTCACCGAGGCCATGCGGCAACTCGCCGCGGGCGTCGCCGTGCTGACGGTGAAGGACGACCGTGACGACCTCGGCACGACGGTCGCGACCCTGATGTCGGTGTCGCTCGACCCGCCGCTCGTGCTGGTCAGCCTCGACTCGGCCGGTTATCTCGCCGAGGTGCTCCTGCGCCGGGACCGGTGGGCCGCCAGCCTTCTCGCGGACGGCCAGCAGGCGGTCGCCTCCCGCTTCGCCGCCGCGGGGCGGCCGGGGGCGCGGCTCCTGCTGGCCGGGGCCGCCCACCACCGCGGCGAGCACAGCGAGGCGCTGGTGGTGGACGGCGGAGTGGCGGCGATCGAGGCCGAGACGACGCAGGTCGTCCCGGCCGGCGATCACACCCTGTTCGTCGGCGCGGTGCTGGGCGTCGACTACGTCGACGCCCAGAAATCCCCGCTCGTACGGCTGCGCTCCCGCTACCGGACGGTCCAGTAGCCCGGCAGCACGAGCGGGCCGTACGCCGGGAGGCCGAGCTCTCCGGCGAGCCGGGCGAGTGGTCCCCACGCCTCCAGGCGCACCCGGGAGAGGGCGGCCGACCTGTCCTCGCTCGACTCCGCCGGCCGCAGCCGCTCCAGGGGGTGCATGCGGGGATAGGTCCGCACCGGGGCGGCGGTGGCGAGCCCGGCCCGGCGGCGGGCCAGGGCGAGGGCGTCCTCCAGGCCGCCGAGCTCGTCGGCGAGACCGGCCGCCCGGGCGTCGGCGCCGGTCCAGACCCGGCCCCTGGCCAGCTCGTGCGCCCGCTCCCTGCTCAGGCCGCGGCCGTCGGCCACCTTGCCCACGAAGTCGTCGTAGATGCGGTCGAGCCAGGCGTTGACCCGCTCCCACTGCGTCTCGGAGAACGCGGTCGTCGGCGAGAACATCCCGGCGTTGGCGCCCTCGGCGACCGACTCCGTCACCACGCCGAGCCGGCCGAGCAGCTCACCGACGACGGGCTTGCCGCCGAACACGCCGATCGAGCCGGTCAGCGTGCCCGGCTGGGCCACGATCACGTCGGCGGCCATCGACACGAAGTAGCCGCCGGAGGCGGCCAGGTCGCCCATCGACACGATGACCGGCTTGCCCGACTCGCGGGCCAGCACGACCTCCCGCCAGATGGCGTCGGAGGCGACGTACGAGCCGCCGGGGCTGTCCACCCGGAACACGATGGCCTTGACCTTGTCGTCCCGCCGCGCCGCGCGCAGGGCGGCGCAGACGGTGTCGGAGCCCATGGCGCCTCCGCCGCCGAGGGGAGACCTGCCGCTGCGCCCGAGGCGGATCGTGCCGGTGCCGTGCACCAGGGCCACGGTGTCGGCGCCGGGATGCGGCAGCTTCCCGGACAGCGCGCTCTTGGCGTACCGGGACACGTACTGCAGGTGGGCGCCGTCCTCGACGGTCTCCGCGTAGACCTCGTCGCGATACTTCAGTCCGTCCACGAGCCCGGCGTCGACGGCCTCGGCGCCGATGAACGGGCCCTGGTCGATCAGCTCGCGCACGCGCTCGGGGGTGAGCCGGCGCGCCTCGGCGATGCCGGCGGTGATCTGCTCGGTCACCGACTCGGCGATGCGGGTCGCCGACTCGCGGTGCGCGTCCGTCATGTGGTTCTGGGTGAACATGTTGGCCGCGGTCTTGTACTCGTGCCGCTGGCCGAGCTGATACTCCACCCCGGCCCTGGCGAGCGCGTCGCGCAGGAAGCGCTGCTCCAGCGCCACCCCGGTCAGCCCGACGTCGCCGGAGGGCTGGAGGTAGACCCGCTCGAACGCGCTGGCCAGATAGTACGGAACCGTGCCGGCGCCGAACTCCCCGAAGGTCTCGGCGAACGCGACGGTCGGCTTGCCCGCCGCGCGCAGCTTCACGACGGCTTCGCGCAGTTCCTGCACCGTCCCCAGGCCCAGGGGGTTCCCGCCGATCTTGACGATGAGCGCGGCGACCCGGGGGTCCTTGCGGGCGCGGCGCAGGCCCGACAGCACTTCCGCCAGGCGTGGCTTGCGCATCGACAGCAGGGCGGTCACAGGGTCGGCGGGCGGTCCCTCGGACAGCCCTTCGGTCAGGTCCAGCTCCAGCACCAGCGGCCCGGTGCGGCGCTGCCGCAGCTTGCCCACGGTCTCCACGATCGTCCTCGACGCGTCCATAAATGCCACCATAAGCGACGGTTTTCGCCTGTATGCCCCGACGATCAGGGGCCCCCGCGTGAGTGGGACACGCGGGGGCCCTGATCGGCTCGAAGCGGTTACCTCAACCCGTTGGACATCGCGGTGATCAGTTCGCCGTTGGCGGTGTCACCGCTGAACTCCCAGAAGAAGGCCCCGCCCAGACCCTGGTTCTTGGCGTAGGTCATCTTGCCGCCGATGGTGGCGGGGGTGTCGTAGCTCCACCAGTTGGAGCCGCACTTGGCGTACGCGGTGCCGGCGACCGTGCCGGTGGCCGGGCAGCTGTTCCTGAGGACCTTGTAGTCCTCGATGCCCGCCTCGTACGTGCCGGGCGCGGCGCCGGTGGCGGTGCCGCCGGGGGCCGACTGGGTCACGCCGGTCCAGCCGCGGCCGTAGAAGCCGATGCCCAGCAGGAGCTTGGCCGCCGGCACGCCCTTGCTCCGGAGCTTCTGGACGGCCGCGTCGGAGTAGAACCCGGCGGTGGGGATGCCCGAGTAGGAGGTCAGCGGGGAGTGCGGAGCCGTCGGGCCCTGGGCCGCCCAGGCGCCGAAGTAGTCGTAGGTCATGACGTTGTACCAGTCGACGTACTGCGCCGCGCCCGCGTAGTCGGCGGCGTCGATCTTGCCGCCGTTCGTGCCGTCCGCGGTGATGGCGGCGGTGACGAGATAGCTGGAGCCGAACCTGGCGCGCAACGCGGCCATCAGGTTCTTGAACGCCGCCGCGCCGCTGGAGTCACAGCTCAGGCCGCAGGCGTTCGGGTACTCCCAGTCGATGTCGATGCCGTCGAACACGTCGGCCCAGCGCGGGTCCTTCAGCAGGTTGTAGCAGGAGTTGGCGAAGGCGGTGGGGTTGGCCGCGGCCTGGGCGAACCCGCCGGACCAGGTCCAGCCGCCGAAGGAGTAGATGACCTTGATGTTCGGGTACTGCGCCTTGAGCTTGCGCAACTGGTTGAAGGCGCCGCGCAGCGCGCCGGCGTCCCAGGTGTCGGCCTTGCCGTCCACGCTGTTGGCCGTCGTGTACGCCATGTCGTAGTCGGCGTAGGAGTCGCCGATCGCGCACTGGCCGTTGGTCACGTTGCCGAACGCGTAGTTGATGTGGGTGAGCTTGGCGGCCGAACCGCTGGTCACGATGTTCTTCACGAAGTACTGGCGGCCGTAGACGCCCCAGTCGGCGAAGTAGCCGAGCACCTTCTTGCCGCCCGGAGGGGGAGGCGTCGGCGTCACGGTGGGCGTCGCGCTGGGGCTGGGGCTCGGGGTTCTGCTGGGGCTGGGGCTCGGGCTCGGGGAGGGGCTCCTCGTCGGGGTCGCGCTCGGAGAGGGGGACGAGGTGGAGCCGCCCGGAAGGAGCTTCCACAGGGCCGGCACGTTCGGCGGCTCCCACCCGGTCAGGGACGTGTGCGCCTGGATGCACTCGTAGTCCTTGCCCCCGTACGTGACCCGGGCGCCGACGGCGTACCAGGTGTTGGGGGCCCAGGCCGCGTAGGCCAGGGTGACGACTCCGGTTCTCGGGGCGGCGGCGACGGCGGCGGCAGTGGTGGTCGCGACGGTGGCGGAGGCGGTCCCGATCGCGAGCGGCGCGAGCAGCGCGGCGCCGGCGATCACGGACCCGAGGAGGATCTTTCGCAATGGAAACTCCCGGTCTGGGGGGTAAACGATAGGAAAGTTTCCTATTAGTTCGCAGCGTAAATACCGATCGCCGGAGGGTCAACGCCCCGGCGGCCGGTTAATCGCCGGTTAACTCCTCGCTAAGGTCGCACCCGGACGTCACCTGCACCGGAGGTGCGGACTCCCGTACGATGATGCGGTGAGCGGTCTCGTTCGCTCGGTCTGGCACGAGCCCCGTCCCCCCGATGCGCCCAGGCGGGTGTGGCGCGACTGGGCGCTCGTCGTGGTGCTGGTGCCGCTCGCGGTGCTGGAGGGGGTGCTGCGGCCGGACCTGCCGTGGCGGGTCTTCTCGGTGGTCGTCACCGCCGGGCTGACGCCCGCGCTGCTGTGGCGCCGGACCCGGCCCCTGGAGGCGCTGGCGGTCTGCTTCGTCACGACGAGCCTGGTCCCGGTCGCCCTGCACGGCGCGATGCTCGACATGTACTCCCTGGCCTACCTGCTGATCCTGCCGTACGCGCTGGTGCGCTGGGGGTCGGGCCGCGAGATCGTGATCGGCCTCGCGGTCATGCTCGCCGGGGCCGGCCTGTCCGTGCTCGTCGAGCACGCCGCGCCCGCCGACGCGATCGGCCCGTTCGCCGTCGTGCTCTCCACGACCACGCTGGGCGGGGCGTTCCGCTACCGGTCCAGGGCGAGGGCCCGCGAACTCGACCAGGTCAAGCTGCTCGAACGCGAGCAACTGGCGCGCGAACTGCACGACACGGTCGCCCACCACGTCTCGGCGATGGCGATCCGCGCGCAGGCGGGCCTCGCCACGGCCGCGGCGCGGCCCGACGCCGCGACGGAGGCGCTGCGGGTGATCGAGGCCGAGGCGGCGCGCGCCCTCGACGAGATGCGGGCCATGGTCCGCGTCCTGCGCCGGGACGAGCCGGCGGACCTGACCCCCGGCCGCCATATCGCCGACATCGAAGGGCTCGCGGCTCCCGGCGGGCCGGATCACCCGTCCGTCGGGGTCGAGATCTCCGGTGACCTCGGCGGCCTCTCCCCGTCGGTCGAGGCGGCGGTCTACCGCATCGCCCAGGAGGCCGTCACCAACGCGCTGCGGCACGCCCGCCACGCCACCCGGGTGGCGGTGCACGTCACCGGGGACGGGCCCTCGGTGTGCCTGCGCGTGAGCGACGACGGAGACGGCGGCTCCGCCCGCCCGGCGGGCCCGGCGGGATACGGCATCGTGGGCATGGCCGAACGCGCCGACCTGCTCGGCGGCACCTGTGTGGCGGGCCCGGACCCCGGCCGGGGCTGGACCGTGACCGCGGTGCTGCCCAGGAACGGGGTGGCCACGTGAGCATCCGGGTGCTCGTGGCCGACGACCAGGAGATCGTCCGCACCGGGCTCGCGATGATCCTCGACGCCCAGCCCGGCATCGAGGTCGCCGGCACGGCCGCCGACGGGCGGCGGGCCGTCGAACTCGCGCGGCGCCTGCGCCCGGACGTGTGCCTGTTCGACATCCGCATGCCCGGCCTCGACGGCATCGAGGCCACCCGCTGCCTCGCCGGGCCGGGGGTCGCCGACCCCCTCGCCGTCGTGGTCATCACCACGTTCGACCTCGACGAGTACGTCTACGCCGCGCTGCGGGCCGGCGCCCGGGGGTTCCTGCTCAAGAACGCCGGCGCCGAGATGCTCTCCCAGGCCGTGCACGCCGCCGCCGGCGGGGACGCGCTCATCGCCCCGAGCGTCACCGCGCGGCTGCTCGGGGCCTTCGCCCGGTCCGGCCCCGCGGCGCCGGCGGCGCGGCTCGTCGAGCCGCTGACGTACCGGGAGGAGGAGATCCTGGCGGCGGTGGCGCGCGGGCGGACCAACAGCGAGATCGCCGACGAGATGCACATCTCGCTCAGCACGGTCAAGACGCACGTCGCGAGCCTGATGGCCAAGCTCGGCGCCCGCAACCGCGTCGAGATCGCGATGTGGGCCTATCAGACGGGCCGCGTCACGGGCTGACGGGCGCCGAGCTCACGGGCGCCGGGCCGGCGCCGGAGGGCCCACTCGGCCACGGCGAGGTTGATCACCCACGCGGCGGTCATGAGCAGCGCGCGGGGGAGCGCGCCGGGCTGCTCACCGGTCAGCACGACCCAGGGCATGATGGTCAGCACCTGGGTGCCCGCGCCCATGCCGAGCGCGTAGCCGCGCGCCATCCACGCCCGGTGGCGGGCGACGTCCCGCCGCCGGATCGCCGCGAAGCCGAGGACGATCGACACGATCATGCCGCCGCCCACCACCAGCCGTACGCCGACGAGGAGGGCGCTGTCGTCCGGCAGGTGCGGGTAGAACAGCGTCATCCACAGGCCCGACAGGGCCGTGACGAGCCCGGCGGGCACCAGCACCCGTCCCGAGATCCGGTGCCAGCGCGGCGCGCGGCGGCGGAGCGCGGGGGCGAACTGCAGGGCGCCGAGGAGGCTGAACAGCGTGACGGCGACGATGTGCGCGACCACGGGGAAGGGCGTCGCGAAGTACCGGGCGCTGTTCGCGGTGACCGGCCCGCCGCCGGTCAGCTGCGACAGCCGGGTCGCGCCGGCGACCACGGGGACGGCGCTGAGCGCGATCAGCCCCGCCGGCACCAGCCATTCCCTCTTCCTCCGGCCGCCTCGCGTGGGCACGGACCGTCGCGTCGATGTCAGTTCTGTCATGGCCCGATCGTCGTACGCGGAGTGGGTGCGGATCATCGGCGGAACGGCTCGATCCGCACCGGTCCATCGGCTGCCGATCGGGCGTACTTTCGGCTGATGAGTCCCGGGCGCGGCGCTTCCTACGCTGGCCTCCCAGCCGCCGAGGCGACGAGGAGAGATGCGATGAAGGCCTACGTTCTACGCTCGTACGGCCCGCCCGAGGTCCTGACGCTCAGCGACGTCCCGACGCCGGAGCCCGGCCCCGGAGAGGTGCTGGTCCGGGTCCGAGCCACCTCCGTCCAGCCGTACGACTGGCACCACATGCGAGGCGAGCCGTACGTCGCGCGTCTGATGGGCGGCACGCTCGGCCCGCGCGGGCCGCGTCTCAGCGTGCTGGGCGCCGACGTGGCGGGACAGGTCGAGGCGGTCGGCGCGGGCGTCACCGCGTTCGGCCCGGGCGACGAGGTGTTCGCGCTGGTCACCGGCGGCGGCTTCGCCGAGTACGTCAGCGTGCGGGAGAGCGATCTGGTCCGCAAACCGGAGAACCTGTCGTTCGAGCAGGCGGCGGCGGTGCCGCTGGCCGCCGCCACCGCGCTGCTGGCCCTGGACGAAGGGCGGGTCCGGCCGGGGCACGAGGTGCTCGTGAACGGCGCGTCGGGCGGGGTGGGCACGTTCGCCGTGCAGCTCGCCAGGGCGTTCGGGGCCGAGGTCACCGGCGTCTGCGGCCCCCGCAACGTGGACCTGGTCCGGTCGCTCGGCGCGGGCGAGGTCGTCGACTACAGCAGGGCCGACTTCACCCGGACCGGCCGGCGGTACGACGTGCTGATCGACATCGCGGGCACCAAGCCGCCGGCGGCCTGCCGGCGGGTGCTGAGGCCCCGGGGGGCGCACGTCGTCGTCGGCGGGCCGGCCGGACGGTGGCTGCAGCCCGTCGGCCACACGATCGCGGCGCTCGCGACGTCGCCGTTCACGTCCCGGCGAGTGGTCCTCGCCGACGTGACCCGATGCCGCGAGAACCGGGCGAACCTGGTCAAGCTGGCCGGGCTCATCGAGCAGGGCGACCTCACCCCGGTCGTCGACCGCGTCTACCCGTTCGACGACCTCCCCGCGGCCGTCCGCTACGTGGAGGAGGGGCACGCCCGCGGGAAGGTCGTCGTCACGCTCTGAACGGCCTGCCGCGGATCAGGACTCGGCGACCAGGCCATCGGGCTCCGGCTCGGCCGACGCCGCGTCCTCCGGCTCCGGCTCCGTCCCCGGCAGGGCCGTCACGGTCCGCTCGTCCATCTCGGCGCTCACCGGGGTCGGCGTCTCCACCGGCCGCAGCCACACCACGCCGAGCGGCGGCACGCGCAGCCGCGCCGAGCAGGGCAGGCCGTGCCGCGGCGTCTCCACCGCCTCGACCGCGCCCATGTTGCCGACCCCGCTGCCCGCGTACTCGTACGCGTCGGTGTTGAGGACCTCCTCCCACCGCCCCGGGGTCGGCAGGCCCAGGTGGTAGTCGTCGTGCGGCGCGCCGGAGAAGTTGGCGACGCAGGCCAGCACCGAGCCGTCCGCGCCGTACCGGAGGAACGACAGCACGTTGCCCGAGGCGTCGTCGGCGTCGATCCAGCGGAAGCCCTCGTGGGTGTTGTCCCGGGAGTAGAGCGCGGGCGACTCGCGGTAGACGTTGTTGAGGTCCCTGATCAGCCGCCGCACGCCCTGGTGGAAGTCGAAGTCGAGCAGCCACCAGTCGAGGCCGCCCGCCTCCGACCATTCGGCGCCCTGGCCGAACTCGCCGCCCATGAACAGCAGCTGCTTGCCGGGGTGGGCCCACATGAAGCCGTACAGCGCGCGCAGGTTGGCGAAGCGCTGCCACTCGTCGCCGGGCATCTTGCCCAGCAGCGACCCCTTGAGGTGGACGACCTCGTCGTGCGAGAGCGGCAGCACGAAGTTCTCCGAGAAGGCGTACATCAGGGAGAACGTCATCTGGTGATGGTGATACTGCCGGTAGACCGGCTCCCGGGACATGTAGCTGAGCGTGTCGTGCATCCAGCCCATGTTCCACTTGAAGCCGAAGCCGAGACCGCCGAGGTAGGCCGGGCGCGAGACCCCGGGCCAGGCGGTCGACTCCTCCGCGATCGTCACGATCCCGGGCTCCTCGCGGTAGACGACGGCGTTCATCTCCTTGAGGAACTCGATCGCGTCGAGGTTCTCCCTGCCGCCGTACTCGTTGGGCGTCCACTCGCCCTCGCGGCGCGAGTAGTCGAGGTAGAGCATCGACGCCACCGCGTCCACCCGCAGGCCGTCGACGTGGAACTCCTTCAGCCAGAAGAGCGCGTTGGCCACCAGGAAGTTGCGCACCTCCTTGCGGCCGAAGTCGAAGACGTACGTGCCCCAGTCGGGGTGGGTGCCGCGGTGCGGGTCGCCGTGCTCGTAGAGCGGCGTGCCGTCGAAGCGGGCGAGGGCCCACTCGTCCATCGGGAAGTGCGCCGGCACCCAGTCGACGATCACGCCGATGCCGGCCCGGTGCAGCTCGTCCACCAGATGGCGGAAGTCGTCGGGGGAGCCGAACCGGGAGGTCGGGGCGTAGTACGACGTCACCTGGTAACCCCACGAGCCGCCGAACGGATGCTCGGCGACCGGCAGGAACTCCACGTGCGTGAACCCCATGTCCGTCACGTACTCGACGAGTTCCCGGGCGAGGTCGCGGTAGGACAGGCCGGGCCGCCAGGAGCCGAGGTGCACCTCGTAGGTGCTCATCGGCTCGACGAGGGCGTCCCGCGACGCCCGGGCGGCCATCCACTCCTCGTCCCGCCACTCGTACGCCGGCTTCTCCACGATGCTGGCGGTCGCCGGCGGGATCTCGGTGCGCCGGGCCATGGGGTCGGCCTTCTCCCGCCAGACGCCGTCGAGGCCGAGGATCTGGAACTTGTACCGGGCGCCCTCGCCGATCTCCGGGACGAACAGCTCCCACACCCCGGTCCCGCCGAGCGAGCGCATGGGGTGGGCGCCGCCGTTCCAGTGGTTGAAGTCGCCGATCACCCGCACGCCCTGCGCGTTCGGCGCCCACACCGAGAACGCCGTGCCGTCCACGTCCTCGTGGCGGACGACCCGCGCCCCGAGCACCTCCCACAGCCGTTCGTGCCTGCCCTCGCCGATCAGGTGCAGGTCGAGCTCGCCCAGCGTCGGCCAGTGGCGGTACGGATCGTCCGTCTCGTACGGCGGGGCGTCGGGGTAGGTGACGCGCAGGCGGTAGTCCGGGACCTTGTCGACGCCGGGCAGTGTCACCTCGAACACGCCGAAGGCGGTGTGGCCCATCTCGTGCGCCGAGCCCTCGGCCAGCACCTCGACCTTCTCCGCGAAGGGCCGCAGAGCCCTGATCGTGACGCCGTCAGGCCCGGGATGGGCCCCGAGAATCGAATGGGGGTCGTGATGGGCGCCCCCCGCCAGCCGGTCCAAATCCATGTCGCAAACCTGCCCTAGATATATCCCACCGAACACTGCGATCTTGTCAGCGGAAGGCGGCGAGCGGTATGGGCAACCAGGTCGGCCGGTTGCGCGCCTCGTAGACGACCTCGTACACGGCCTTGCTCAGCTCCAGCGCGCGCAGCAGGACCGCCTCGTCGCCGCGGACGCGCCCGCCGCCCTCGGAGTAGCCGGCGAGGAACGCCGCGCGGTTGCGTTCCGACCACTCCCGGGCCCGGTGCTCCAGCCCGGCGGCGTCCGGGTGGTCGGCCAGCAGGTGCCGGGCGGCGTACTCGAACGAGCGCAGCATGCCCGCCACGTCGCGCAGCGGCGAGTCGAGCGCCCGGCGCTCGGCCAGCGGCTGCCCCGGCTCGCCCTCGAAGTCGAGCACGACCCAGTCGGTCATGGTGCGCATGACCTGGCCGAGGTGGTAGTCGCCGTGGACCCGCTGCACCGGCACCTCGTGCGCGAGGTCGCCGAGCCGGTCGAACGCCTCGGCGGCGACGTCGGCGTGCTCGCCGAGCCCCGGCACCTCGGCGATCGCCCTGTCGAGCCTGCGGCGGAACCGCTCGGTCATCCGCTTGAGCTCCGGCGGCTCGATCGTGCCCGTGGGGAAGGCCCGGGCCAGCTCCCGGTGGACCTGCGCGGTGGCCACCCCCAGCCGCCGGGCCTCGCCCGCGAAGTCGCCCCCGGCGTCCTCCGCCGGCATGCCCTCCGGGGACGCGTAGAGGTCGCGCACGCTGGTCAGCGCCATCGACCAGCCCTCGTTGGCGTTCCGCAGGTACTCCTGCATGATCGCCAGGGTGGTCGGCTCGTCCTGCAGCGTGGTCTCGATCCAGCCGTACGGCCGGGCCACGTGGGACGAGTCCGCGCCGGCGAGCGCGGTGATGATCTCCAGCTCCGGGTTGGTCCCCGGGCTGAGCTGCCGGAACAGCTTGAAGATGTACGTGTCGCCGTACACCAGCGAGGTGTTCGACTGCTCGGCGGTCAGCACGAGGCTGCGCTGCGAGGTGTCGATCTCCACGCCGTGCGCGCGGTGGAAGGCGAGGCCGTCGAACCCGTGGTCCGCGGCCATCCCCTCCAGCAGGTGCGCGGTCAGGGCGGAGTCGTGCAGCGCGTCGTAGACCTCGGCCTCGCGGCCGTCGCGGCGGCACCTGCCGATGCGCACGTGCTCCAGCCGGTCGGGCAGGTGCTCGCGCAGCCCGACCGGGATCTGGTAGCGCGTGCGGCGGTCCCCCTGACGCACGCACACGACCAGATGGAGCAGCGCCGGGTCCCCGCCGGCGATCTCGATCTCGGAGTCGATGGACAGGTCGTCGATGGCGCGCCCCTTGCCGGCGAACCACCGTTGCCCGGTGATCCAGCCGGCCAGAAGCTCCTGAAGTGAAGTCGTCACTCCTCCTTCGTGCCGGCCGTCCGGTGCGTGACGGGCAACGTGAACCAGTAGAACCCATGCCCAGGGAGCGTCAAAAGATACGGAAGTTCGCCGATCGGGGGAAAAGGAACTCCGCCCATGCACTCGACCGGTGTCGATCCCTCGAACCTGCGCAGGTCGAGCTCGACCGGCTGGGGGAAACGGGAGAGGTTGTTGACGCACAGCACCCGGTCGTCGCCGAGCTCCCGCACGAACGCGAGCACGCTGGGGTTGGAGGAGTTCAGCTCGGTGAACTCGCCGAGGCCGAACACGGGATGCCGCTTGCGGATCTCGATCATCCGCTTGGTGAAGTGCAGCAGCGAGCTCGCGCTCTTCTGCTGGGCCTCGACGTTGATCGCCTGGTACCCGTAGATCGGATCCATGATCACCGGGAGGTAGAGCCGGCCGGGGTCGCAGCTGGAGAAGCCCGCGTTGCGGTCGGGGGTCCACTGCATCGGCGTGCGCACGCCGTCGCGGTCGCCGAGCCAGATGTTGTCGCCCATCCCGATCTCGTCGCCGTAGTACATGACCGGCGAGCCGGGCAGGCTGAGCAGCAGCGCGGTGAACAGCTCGATCTGGTTGCGGTCGTTGTCCAGCAGCGTCGCCAGCCGCCGCCGGATGCCGACGTTGGCCCGCATCCGCGGGTCCTTGGCGTACTCCGAGTACATGTAGTCGCGCTCTTCGTCGGTGACCATCTCCAGCGTCAACTCGTCGTGGTTGCGCAGGAAGATCCCCCACTGGCAGTTCTCGGGAATCTTCGGCGTCTGGGCCAGGATCTCCGAGATCGGATAGCGCGACTCGCGCCGCACCGCCATGAAGATGCGCGGCATCAGCGGGAAGTGGAAGGCCATGTGGCACTCGTCGCCCCCGGTGACCGGGTCGCCGAAGTACTCCACCACGTCGGCCGGCCACTGGTTGGCCTCGGCCAGCAGCACCCGGTCGGGATACAGGCGGTCCACCTCCGCCCGCACCCGCTTGAGGTAGGCGTGCGTCGGGGGCAGGTTCTCGCAGTTGGTGTCCTCCTGCTCGAACAGGTACGGGATCGCGTCCAGGCGGAACCCGTCGATGCCCAGGTCCAGCCAGAACCGGATGACCTCCAGCATCGCGTCCTGCACCGCAGGGTTCTCGAAGTTGAGGTCCGGCTGGTGGTGGAAGAACCGGTGCCAGTAGTACTGCCCCCGCACCGCGTCGAAGGTCCAGTTCGACGCCTCGGTGTCCACGAAGATGATCCGCGCGCCGGGGTACTTCTCGTCGGTGTCGCTCCACACGTAGAAGTCGCCGAACGGGCCGTCGGGATCGTTGCGGGAGGCCTGGAACCACGGGTGCTGGTCGCTGGTGTGGTTCATCACCAGGTCGGCGATCACCCGGATGCCCCGCTTGTGCGCCTCGTCCACCAGCCGGATGAAGTCTCCCAGGTCACCGAAGTCCGGGAGGATCTTCATGTAGTCGGAGATGTCGTACCCGCCGTCCTTGAGCGGGGACTCGTACAGCGGGAGCAGCCAGAGGCAGTCGATGCCGAGCCACTGGAGGTAGTCCAGCTTCTCGATGAGGCCGCGGATGTCTCCGGTGCCGTCGCCGTTCGAGTCGGCGAAGCCGCGGATCAGCACCTCGTAGAAGACGGCCCGCTTGTACCAGCGCTGGTCCCGCGGCTCCTCCTCGGTGAAGGTGTTCGGGATCGGCTGGGTGTGGCTGGGCTGGATGTGGCTGGGCTGAGGCGTGGTCGAGCTCACCTGTTGACTCCCCGTAGTGTGCAGGGCTGCGTCACGGGCGGAGCGCTGACCCGTGGCGGAGCGTGAGGATGTGTGCGGGTTGTACGTGCGGGTCGAGGCGCACGTAGTTCGCCTGCCCCCAGCGGTACGACTCGCCCGACAGTTGGTCGTCCACGACGAAGTCGGCATGCCAGTCGAGACCGAGGGCGGGCATGTCGAGCCGGACCGTCGCCTCATGGGTGTTGTATGGATCCAGGTTGACGACGGCCAGTACGACATCGCCTAGTCCGTGCCGTCGTGAGGCCGTGTCATAGGCGCCGGGCAGCCGCTTCGAGAAGCAGATCACGTCCGGCTGGTCGACGTTGTGAAACCGTAGGTTACGCAATTCCTGGAGCGCCGGGTGCGCTCTTCTCAACAAATTGAGCTGGGTAATGAACGGGGCAAGGCTGCGGCCCTCACGCTCCGCCGCCGCCCAGTCACGCGGACGGTACTGGTACTTCTCGCTGTCGAGATACTCCTCACTGCCCGGGCGGACCGGGACGTTCTCGGCCAGCTCGTATCCGGAGTAGACGCCCCAGGTGGGGGCCGTCAGCGCGGCCAGCACCGCCCGGATCCTGAACGCCGGCACGCCGCCGTGCTGGAGGTACTCGTGCAGGATGTCGGGCGTGTTGACGAACAGGTTCGGCCGCAGGAAGTGCGAGGTCTCGTGGGACAGCTCCCACAGGTACTCCTCGAACTCCTGCTTGTGGTTGCGCCAGGTGAAGTACGTGTAGGACTGGTGGAAGCCGACCTTGCCGAGGGTCCGCATCATGGCGGGACGGGTGAACGCCTCGGCCAGGAACAGCACGTCGGGGTCGGTCGCGTTGATGTCGGAGATCAGCCGCTCCCAGAACCGCACCGGCTTGGTGTGCGGGTTGTCCACCCGGAAGATCCGCACGCCGTGGTCCATCCAGTGCCGGACGACCCGCCTGACCTCCGCGTAGATCCCCTCGGGGTCCTTGTCGAAGTTCAGGGGGTAGATGTCCTGGTACTTCTTCGGCGGGTTCTCCGCGTACGCGATCGTGCCGTCGGCCCGGATGTTGAACCACTCCGGGTGCTCCTTGACCCACGGGTGGTCGGGGGAGCACTGCAGCGCGAGGTCGAGGGCGATCTCCATGCCCAGCTCGCGGGCCTTCGCGACGAACTCGTCGAAGTCCTCGATCGTGCCGAGATCGGGGTGGATCGCGTCGTGGCCGCCCTGCTCCGAGCCGATGGCCCACGGCGATCCGGGGTCGTACTGGTCGGGCGTCAACGTGTTGTTGCGGCCCTTGCGGAACTGCGCGCCGATGGGGTGGATCGGTGGCAGGTAGACCACGTCGAAGCCCATCTGGGCGATCGCCGGGAGCCGCCTGGCCGCCGTCCCGAACGTCCCCGACTTGGGGGCGACGCCCTCCTGCCCCACCACGGCCCCCTCCGAGCGGGGGAAGAACTCGTACCACGAGCCGAACAGCGCCCGCCGCCGGTCCACCCGCACGCGCTGGCGCCCGGAACGGGTGAGCAGGTCGCGCAGCGGATGCGCGGCGATCAGCTCCGCGGTCTCCGGCAGTTGCGTGACCGCGAAGCGCGCCCGGGGGTCCACCGCGTCGTCCCGCAGGCGGGCCGCCAGGGCCAGCAGCGCGGCCCGGTGCCCGCAGGTGCCGCCCGCCTCCGCCGCCACCCGGCAGTCCGTGGCCCGCACGCCCTTGGCCGCCCGCTCGAACAGCCGGGCGCCCTCCTCGCACATGAGGTCGGCGTCCAGGTTGCGGGGGATCTTGATGCCCGCGTCGTGCGTCCACGTGGCGATCGGGTCGCTCCAGGCCTCCACCCGGAACTGCCACAGCCCTTCGGTGGGCAGCGACACCTCGACGCTCCACCGGTCGGTGCCCGGCCCGGCCTCGCGCATGGGCAGCATCCGGCCCGGCGCGCCGTCCGGGTCGATCAGCACGACGCCGGCGGCGACCGCGTCGTGCCCCTCGCGGAACACCGTCGCGCTGATCTCGAAGGTCTCTCCCGCGGCGGCCTTCGCGGGCCACTGGCCGCAGTCGACGACGGGCTGGATGTCCTGGATGGGAATTCGTCCGATCATCGTCACTTCGTACTCGGGGGCGGCACACCGGGTACCGCCGGCAGGCGGGCAGCACGACAGAAGGGACCCGTAGACCGGAGTCCCACCTCGCTCTTACAGGGGTTGCCCTAATAGTCCACTCTTACCCCTGCCGAACGAAAGAGCGCTCGCCGTGTTTGGCGCGACGACGCCTGGAGATCGATCACTGGTGCCGGGCTAGATCGTCCGGCATGGACATCACCAGGTCAAGGGTACTTTGGTGAGGTTTGAACCTGCATGCTGGGGGTGAAAGCGTTCAACGAAGAACTCGATCCGCAGTACGACAGGTATGTTTTCGGTCGCGCGTCGTGGCGCTGAGTAACTAGGGTCTGACCTCGTGAGAGCTATCCGCAGGTTCACTGTCCGAACCGTTCTTCCCTCGCAGCTCGCACCTCTGGGTGAGCTGGTCCAGAACCTCCGCTGGTCGTGGCACCCCGAGACCATGGACCTGTTCGCGGAGGTGGATCCCGAGGTCTGGGAGCGTGTCGACCACGACCCCGTCGCGCTGCTCGGCGCGGTCGAGGCCGACAGGCTGCGCGTGCTCGCCCAGGATCGGCGCTTCCTGCGCCGCCTGGCCGACGCCGCCGACGACCTGCGGGAGTACATGACCGCCCCCCGCTGGTACCAGTCGCTGGAGGCCGCCCCCAAGGCGATCGGCTACTTCTCGCCCGAGTACGGCATCGCCGCCGCGCTGCCGCAGTACTCCGGCGGCCTCGGGATCCTCGCCGGCGACCACCTCAAGGCCGCCAGCGACCTCGGTGTGCCGATCCTCGGCGTCGGTCTCCTCTACCGGCACGGGTACTTCACCCAGTCGCTGTCGGCGGAGGGCTGGCAGCTTGAGCACTACCCCTCCCTCGACCCCGGCGGCCTGCCGCTCACGCTCCTGAAGGAGCAGGACGGGGCGCCGGCGCGCGTCGCGATCAGCCTCGCGGGCGGGCGCACCCTGCACGCCCAGGTCTGGGTGGCCCAGGTGGGCCGGGTGCCGCTGCTGCTGCTCGACTCCGACGTCGCCGAGAACGACGCGGTCGCCCGGGACGTGACCGACCGCCTGTACGGCGGGGGCGGCGACCACCGGCTGATGCAGGAACTGCTGCTCGGCATCGGCGGCGTGCGGGCCATCCGGGCCTACTGCCGGATCACCGGGCACCCCGAGCCCGAGGTGTTCCACACCAACGAGGGGCACGCGGGATTCCTCGGCCTGGAGCGCATCCGCGAGCTCACCGAGGCCCGGCTGTCGTTCGAGGAGGCGCTGGAGGCCGTACGGGCCGGGACGGTGTTCACCACGCACACGCCGGTGCCCGCGGGCATCGACCGGTTCCCCGCCGAGATGATCGCCCGCCAGTTCGGCGGCTCGAACGCCTGGCCGACGGTGTCGGTCGACCGGATCCTGGAGCTCGGCGCCGAGCCCGAGGGGCCCGAGTCCGACCCCGCGGTGTTCAACATGGCCGTCATGGGCATGCGGCTGGCCCAGCGCGTCAACGGCGTGTCCGAGCTGCACGGCAAGGTCAGCCAGGAGATGTTCCAGGGGCTGTGGCCGGGCTTCGACGTCGACGAGGTGCCGATCGGCTCGATCACCAACGGCGTCCACGCCCCGACGTGGGTGGGCCGGGAGATGATGGAGCTCGCCGGCAAGGAGCTGCCGTCGCTGATCGACAAGGCGCAGGGCTGGGAGGGCGTGCACAAGCTCTCCGACGCCGACATCTGGGGCATCCGGGGCACGCTCCGGGCCCGCCTGGTGGAGGAGGCGCGCCGGCGGCTGCGGAAGTCGTGGCGCCAGCGCGGGGCCACCGAGGCCGAGCTGACCTGGGTGGACGAGGCGCTCGACCCGGACGTGCTGACGATCGGCTTCGCCCGGCGGGTGCCCTCCTACAAGCGGCTCACCCTCATGCTCAACCAGCCCGACCGGCTCCGCAGGCTGCTGCTCGATCCGGACAAGCCAGTCCAGATCGTCATCGCCGGCAAGGCGCACCCCGCCGACGAGGGCGGCAAGAAGCTGATCCAGCAGATCGTGCGCTTCGCCGACTCCGAGGACGTGCGGCACCGCATCGTCTTCCTGCCCGACTACGACATGGCGCTCGGGCAGCTCATGGTCACCGGGTCGGACGTGTGGATGAACAACCCGCTGCGCCCGCTGGAGGCGTGCGGCACGTCCGGCATGAAGGCGGCGCTCAACGGCGGCCTCAACCTGTCCATCCGCGACGGATGGTGGGACGAGTGGTACGACGGCACCAACGGCTGGGCCGTCCCCAGCGCCGACGGGGTGGACGACCCCGAGCGGCGGGACGAGCTGGAGGCCACGGCGCTGTACGACCTCGTCGAGCGCGAGGTGGCCGACCGGTTCTACGACCGGGCCGCCGACGGCCTGCCGCGGCGCTGGCTGGAAATGGTCAAGCACACGCTCAGCTCGCTCGGGCCGAAGGTCCTCGCCGGCCGGATGCTCCACGACTATGTCACCGACCTCTACACCCCGGCCGCGGCCGGCGCCCGCGTGCTCGCGGCGGACGGCTACGACAACGCCCGGCTGTTCGCCGCCTGGAAGCTGCGCGTGGTCAAGGCGTGGCCGGGTGTGCGGGTCGAGCACGTGGAGGCGACCGGCGTGGGAGACACCCCCGAGCTGGGGGCCCAGCTGGAGCTGCGGGCCACGATCGCCCTCGGCGAGCTGTCCGCGGAGGACGTGCGGGTCGAGGCGGCGTACGGCCGCGTGGGGGCGCACGACGAACTGCTCGCGCCCTGCTACGTGACGCTCAAGGCCGACTCGGTGGGCGACGACGGCCGGGCGCACTACACCGGCGCCGTGCCGCTGGACCGCACCGGCGCGTTCGGCTACTCGGTGCGGGTGGTCCCGTCCCACCCGCTGATGGCGTCCCCGGCGGAGCTGGGCCTGGTCGCCGTACCGGAGGAGCCGGTCGGGATGACCAACGGCACCCTGCGTTAGACCCCTGCGCCTAGGCGCGGGTCGTCCCCCCTCATCCTGCTTTCGCCGCAGGTGAGGGGGGTAGACCCGCACCATGGCACAGGCGCTGCACATCGGAATGGTCGCGCCGCCGTGGTACGACGTCCCGCCCCGGGCGTACGGCGGCATCGAGACGGTCGTGCACGGGCTGGTCCAGGGTTTACGGCGGCAGGGCCACCGGGTGACCGTGATCGGGGCCGGCCGGACCGTGGACCTGCGGACTTACGACGAGCCGCCCTCGGCGCGCATCGGCGACCCCTTCCCCGAGGTGGTGCACGCGGCCGGCGCGGCCCGCCTGCTGCGGAGCCTGGACGTGGACGTCGTCCACGACCACTCGCTGGCCGGGCCGCTCACCGCCGCCGCCCGGTTCGTGCCGACGATCGTCACCTGCCACAACGACGTGGGGGGTGAGCTCGGCGACTACTACCGCGGGCTCGGGCCGGACGTGGCGCTGGTGGCCATCTCCGCCGCCCAGCGCGCCTGCGCGCCCGACCTCAACTGGGTGGGGCGGGTGCACAACGCGGTGGACGCCGCGGCGTGGCCGTTCCGGGAGCGCAAGGACGACTGGGTCCTGTGGCTGGGGCGGATGAGCCCAGACAAGGGCGCGCACCTCGCGGTCGAGGCGGCGCGCGCGGTGGGCCGCCGCATCCTGCTGGTCGGCCGGCAGGCCGAGCCGGGGGAGCTCGCCTACTTCCGCCGGCGGGTGTCGCCGCTGCTCGGCCCGGGCGCCGAATACCTGGGGGAGGCGGACGGCGCCCTCAAGAGCGAGCTGTTCTCGCGGGCCCGGTGCCTGGTGCTCCCGCTGCTGTGGGACGAGCCGTTCGGCATGGTGATGATCGAGGCGATGGCCTGCGGCACGCCGGTGGTGGCGCTGCGCCGGGGCGCGGTCCCGGAGATCGTGGTGGACGGGGTGACCGGGTTCGTCCGCGACACGCCGGCCGAACTGCCGGCCGCGATCGAGGCGGTCTCCGCGCTGGACCCGCACGCGGTGCGCGCCCGCGTCGACCGGCACTTCGACCTGCCCGTCATGGTGCAGGGATACGAGCAGGTGTACCGCAAGGTGCTGGCGCAGGCGGCCGGCGCTCCCCGGCAGCCCCTCCCGCTCGGA
This sequence comes from Microbispora sp. H10670, assembly GCF_014161385.1. NCBI lineage: Bacteria > Bacillati > Actinomycetota > Actinomycetes > Streptosporangiales > Streptosporangiaceae > Microbispora > Microbispora sp. H10670. Next base: position 33,871 of record NZ_JABBWW010000010.1, read on the forward strand.
CGCTGATCTCCGTCCCGGGTGGAGGGTCTTAGGGTGAGGCTCATGGGTGAAGGTGAATTCGTCAGGGTCGAGACCTCCGGGCACGTCGCCACGATCCGGCTCGACAGGCCGAAGATGAACGCGCTGAACCGGCAGGTCCAGGAGGAGATCGCGGAGGCCGCGCGGCTCGTGGACGCCGATCCGGACGCGCACGCGGTCGTCCTGTACGGCGGTGAGCGCGTCTTCGCCGCCGGGGCCGACGTCAAGGAGATGGCGGTCATGTCCTACGCCGAGATGGCCGTGCACTCGCGTGCGCTGCAGGACTGCTTCACCGCCGTCGCCCGGATCGGCAAGCCCGTCATCGCGGCGATCACCGGCTACGCCCTGGGCGGCGGCTGCGAACTCGCGCTGTGCGCGGACCTCCGGGTGGCGGGCGAGAGCGCGAAGCTGGGCCAGCCGGAGATCAACCTGGGGATCATCCCGGGCGCGGGGGGCACCCAGCGCCTGCCCCGGCTCGTCGGCCCGGCCAGGGCGAAGGACCTGATCTTCACCGGGCGGCACGTGTCCGCCGCGGAGGCGCTCGCCATCGGGCTGGTGGACCGGGTGGTCCCCGACGAGGAGGTCTATCCGGCGGCGCTCGAACTCGCCGCGACGTTCGCCGGGGGGCCGGCCGCCGCGATCCGGGCGGCCAAGCTGGCCGTCGACCACGGCCTGGAGACCGACCTGGACACCGGCCTGGAGATCGAGCGGCTCCAGTTCTCCGGTCTGTTCGCCACCGAGGACGCCAGGGAGGGGATGACGGCCTTCGCCGAGAAACGCCGTCCCACCTTCACCGGCCGCTGAGACCGCCTCCGGAGTTGAGCCGAGATCGCTCCAAAATGCCGCTATCGTGGCGGTTCATGATGCGGTTGCGAGTCCTGACCCCGTCGCGGTTGCGCCGGGCGCTGCTGTCCCGGCTCGATTCGCGGTACGTCACCAAACCCGACCACCGACAGGACCTCAAGGACGCCCTGTGGGAGGTGCAGATGCTCCGCCGGGAGGTCGTGGCGCTGCGCGACGAGATCGACCGGCTGCGGCGGGGGAACGCGGCGCCGGCCAGGGCGGCCGTCGACCCGAAGGCGGCCGAGGCGCACCGCCTCGCGACCGAGACCGCCGAGGCGGTCGACACGCTGCTGCAGAACGAGATGCGCATCTGGCAGGCGATCGACGACCTGTCGGCGCGCGTGGGCGACTCCGGGCGCGTGGGGTAGCCGGTCATGCGGGTGAAGTGGACGCGTGACGAGGGCGTGTGGCGGCTGGTCTTCCTGCTCGACCCCGAGGACGGGACCACGGGGGCCTGCACCGACGGCACCCCGGTCGAACTGCGGACGAACTCCTGTCACGTCCACACGGGAGCCGGTGGCGGGTCCCCCCACCCCGACCTGCTCGCGCTGTCCGCCTGGACGGTCGTCGCCCCGTGGACCCGCCGCCGGGTGACCTTCGACCGGCCGATCTCCCCGGGACTCGCCGAGGCGCTGCGTACGGGATGGGGGGTGGACGCCGGGCCGGTGGGAGAGGACGCCAGGAGCGGCGCCCGCCTGGCCATCTCCTACAGCGGCGGCGCCGACTCGATGGCCGTGGCCGCGATGTTCCCCGACGCGCCTTTCGTCCACTTCCAGCGGGTGAGCCACCCACGCGTGCCGAACCGGTGGACGCACTACCGCGCCGAGGTGCTCGCGGATCTCGCCCGGCGCACCGGCCGGGAGCTCCACATCGTCCCGTCGGACCTGGAGTTCCTGCTCAGCCGCCCCCGGCCCGGCTACCCGGAGCACCACGCCGTCACCGTGGGGGCGCTGCTCCTCGCCGACGACCTGGATCTTGGCGGCGTCGCCCTGGGCTACGAGATGGGGTCGCGATGGCTCGACAGCGGCCGGCAGGCCGACCGCTTCGCATCGGACAACCCCATGTGGGCGACGCACGGGCCGTGGGGCCGGCTGTACGCCGCCGCCGGGCTTCCGCTGGTGCTCCCGGTGGGCGGGGTGAGCGAGCCCGTGACCATGCGCATGGCGCTGGGCTCCGACCTCGCGCATCTGGTGCGCTGGTGTCTGCGTGGTGACATGTCAGGACCATGCCAGAAGTGCGGCAAGTGCCTGCGTAAGGAGCTGATCCTCGCCGCCGTCGAGGGCCGCCCGCTCAAGACGACACTCACCGCCGCGTCGGTCCCCGCCCGCGTCTGGCAGCAGCCGCCGCCGTACCCTGGCCAGGAGACGATCGAGTACGGCTGCGCGCGGGTGCCGGGCATCGAGACCACGCCGTTCGCCACGGCGGCGGAGCATCTCCGGGCGACGGTGGAGTCCACCCGCTGGATGGACCGCTGCTATCCCCCCGCGATCGACGAGACGCCGGAGCCCTGGCGCGGGGAGATCGGCGCCTACATGCGGGAGCACATCGGGCTCATGACCGCGGACGAGCAGCGCCAGGTGGAGGCATGGACGGCGGTATGAAGATCTACCTCTCGGTGGACATGGAGGGGGTCACCGGCCTCACCGACCCCGAGGAGATGCACCACGGCGGCCGGGGCTACGAGCGCGGCTGCGAGCTGATGACGGGGGACGCCAACGCGGTCGTCCAGGGCGCCTTCGACGCCGGCGCCGCGTCCGTGCTGGTGAACGACGCGCACGGGTCCACCAAGAACCTCAGGATCGACCTGCTGGACGAGCGGGCCACCCTCATCAGAGGGCCGGGCAAACCGCACCGCATGGGGCAGGGCCTCGTCGCCGGCATGGACGCCGCCTGTCTCGCCGGCTACCACGCCCGCGCGGGGGTGGCGCACGGCGTGCTCAACCACACCTGGATGGGCAAGGAGATCCAGAACGTCTACCTGAACGGCGAGATCTGCGGCGAGACCCGGCTCGTCGCCGGGTTCGCGGGGTCGATGGGCGTGCCGGTCGCGCTCGTCGCCGGCGACGAGGCGGTCTGCGAGGAGGCGCGGGAACTGCTCGGCGACGTCGAGACCGTCGCGGTGAAGAAGGGCGTGGACAGGTTCTCCGCCGAGCTGCTGCCCCCGGCCGTCGCCTGGCGGCGGATCCGCGAGGGCACGGCGCGGGCCCTCGGCCGGCTGGCCGACTTCCGGCCCTACGTGGTCGAGCCGCCGTACACCCTGGGCGTGGAGTGGAACTCCACCGCCATCGCGGCCGCCTGCGCGATCATCCCCGGCGTGCGGCTCGCGGACCCCCGGCACACCGAGTTCGGCACCGGCGACTACCACGAGATCATGGCCCTGTTCGGGCTCTTCTCCATGATCGGCGGGCAGGTCGCCTGCGGCAGCGGCCGGTACGGCTGACGCCCGGCCCTCCCGGCGCCCGACACCCGCAACCCCAACTGCACCTGCGCGGTCAAGGAGGACCGAATGCCACTCGACTGGGTTCCCGTCTCCGAGCGGCCGGATCTGCTCGCCGATCCGGTGGCCAAGGCCGTCGCCTCGCTCGGCGTGCCGCCGCGGGTCGCCGAGATCGACCCCGGCCTCTCCGACACCGCGGCCTTCTGCGAGCGGTACGGCGTGGCGATGGAGGACTCGGCCAACTGCGTCGTCGTGAGCGCCAGGCGCGGCGGGGAGACGAGGTACGCGGCCGTCATGGTGCTCGCCACGATGCGGGCGGACGTCAACGGGGTCGTACGCCGTCACCTGGACGCCAGGAAGGCGTCCTTCGCCCCGCAGGCGGAGGCCGTCGAACTGACCGGCATGGAGTACGGCGGCATCACCCCGATCGGACTGCCCGACGGCTGGCCGGTGCTCGTTGACGAAAACGTGACCCGGCGGCCGTTCGTCGTGATCGGCAGCGGTGTACGCCGCTCCAAGCTGGCGCTTTCCGGCGAGGCGCTGGTCGCGGCGACCCGGGGCGAGGTCCTCGCGCTCACCATGTGATCGCCCGCCCGGAAACCGTTCGTGTCCTTTCTCCGTTGTGCTGAGCGGAGATGTGGCGCGATGGTTCACTCATGGGCGTTCTTTTAGTCGGTATGGTGCTAAGGCGATGAATCAAGACGACCGACTCGGCCCGTACCGGCTGCTCCGGCGGCTCGGTGAGGGTGGCATGGGGGTGGTCCACCTCGCCCTGGACCCGCAGGGCCGGCAGGTGGCGGTCAAGGTCCTGCGCCCGGAGGTGGCGGGGGACGACGTGGCGCGCAGGCGGCTGTCGCGCGAGGTCGAGACCATGCGCAGGGTGCGCGGACGGCACATCGCGGAGGTCGTCGACGCCGACGTCACCGGCCGCCGGCCGTACATCGTCACGCGGTACGTGCCCGGACGGGCGCTGGACGAGATCGTCAAGAAGGACGGCCCGCTGCCCCTCGACGGTGTGCTCAAGATCGCCATGGGGGTGGCCGAGGCGCTCGCCGCCGTCCACGCCGCGGGGGTCATCCACCGCGACCTGAAGCCGGGCAACGTGCTGATGCTGGACGGCCAGCCGGTTCTCATCGACTTCGGCATCGCCCAGGCGGTGGACGCCACCCGGCTCACCCAGACCGGGATGTTCATCGGCACGCCCGGCTACCTCGCCCCGGAGATCATCGAGGGCCACGAGGCCGGGCCGCAGGTCGACGTGCACGCCTGGGCCGGCACCGTGCTGTACGCCGCGACCGGCCAGCCGCCGTTCGGCAAGGGCACGCTGGAGATGATCTTCTTCAACATCACCTCCGGCCGGGCCAACGTGGACGCCGCTCCGGCGCCGATCCAGCCGGTGCTGCGCGCCGCGTTCAACCGCGATCCGGCCAGACGGCCGACGTCGGCCGAGCTGGTGCGGCAGATCGGCCGGTTGATGCCGCAGGGCGCGGGGGGCAGGCCGCGGGTGCCCGACGAGATCATGACGGTGCCCAACGTCGACGACACCGGCGGCCAGCGGATGCCCGACTTCGGCGGCCGGCCGCCGGTGCGGCCACAGGCGACCGGGCCGGCGGTGACGCCGCCGGTCGCGCCCGTGGCGACGCCGCCGGTCACGCCGTCCCGCCCCGCCGACCGGGCGGAGGAGTTCGTCTCCCTGCTGCGGGACACGCCCGTGGCGGGTCAGGGCGGCGATCCCTTCCCGACCGTGCGGGTCACCGGGGAGGACCTGCGGAAGGCGGGTCTCGGGGCGCCGGCGGAGGGCGACATCCCCACCCGGATGCCCCCGCACCGACCCGGCCCGCACCCCGGCACCGGCCCTGGCACAGGCGCCGGTACAGGCGCCGGTACAGGCCCAGGCACAGGAGCCGGCGCGGGCCGGTCGGCCACGGGGCCCGACGAGTGGCCCACGCCGATGCTGCGGCCGGAGGGGGACGTCCCCACCCGGCGGGTCACCTCCGAGGAGGTGCGCCAGGCCGTCACCGGCGGGACGGCCCTGCCGCACGACCCGGCGCCGCCACGCCAGGCCCCGCGCGAGGCGGGCTCGCCCGGGCCGGGGCACCGGGACGTCGCGGCCCGCGACCAGGCCCTCTTCGGGCACGCGCCCGAGATCTACGAGCAGACGCCGCACATCCACCAGCACTATCCGCCCCAGCAGAACCTCGACCGGCAGAACGCCCACCAGCAGAATCCGGTGGCGTACATGCCGACGGTCCGGGTGCCGCCGCCGACCGTGCCGCCGTTCCCGCCCGGCGGGCTGCTCCAGCGTTCCAGGGCGTACGGCGTGGCGAGCGCGCTGCTGCTCGTCGTGATGACGAGCCTCGCGGTCGTCGCGCCGATGCTGGTCTGCCTGGTGGCCGTGCCGGTCGCGGTGCTGCTCCGCGCCGCCGACCTCGACCAGGCGCACCTGAACACGCGCCGCGCGGCGGGCGCCGCGGCCACGGACGTGCTGCGGGTGCTGGGCCGGCCGGCGGCGCTCGTCAGGTCCGCCGGGATCACGCTGGCGCTCGTGCCGTACGCGCTGGTCCTGGGGCTGGCCGTGACGCTGGCGCTCACCGTGCTCGTGGGGTCGGCGCCCCTGCTCGCCGCGCTGAGCTGGGGTGTCGCGGTGGCGCTGTGGACGTTGTGCGCCGGGCCGGGGGTGACCGGCCCGAGCCGGCAGATGCGGCGCACCCTCGCCTCACTCGCCCCCGGCGACGGCGCGGCGCAGGGGCTCGCCTGGGGGATCGGCGCGGTCGCGGTGCTCACGGCGGCGATCGCGCTCGCCGCCCTCATGGGTAAACAAACAGCAGGGCACTTCTGGGGCCCTATCGACGTTCTGTCAGTACTTGATCGGCTCAGGGACCTGCGGAACCAGGCGGGGTATGGGTGACGGGGGACGAGATGTCGGCTACTGAGGCTCCCGAGAGGATCGGCCCCTACCGGCTGCTGCGGCAGCTCGGCGAGGGCGGCATGGGGGTGGTCCACCTCGGCCTGGACGCGGAGGGGCGCGAGGTCGCGGTCAAGGTCCTGCACCCGCACGTCGCCTCCGATCTCAAGGCCCGCGACCGGCTCACCCGCGAGGTCGAGACCATGCGGCGGGTGCGCAGCAGGCGCGTCGCCGAGGTCCTCGACGCCGACCTGACCGGCGCCGCGCCGTACATCGTCACGCGGTACGCCCCCGGGCGGACCCTGGAGCAGACCGTGCTGGAGGACGGCCCGCTCCGGGGGGACGCCGTGGTCCGGCTCGCCCGCGGCCTGTGCGAGGCCCTGGTCGCCATCCACGCGGCCGACGTGATCCACCGCGACCTCAAGCCGGCCAACGTCATGCTGGTGGACGGCGAGCCGCTGGTGATCGACTTCGGCATCGCCCATCTCGTCAACGCGACGCGGCTCACCCAGACCGGGATGTTCGTCGGCACGCCCGGCTACCTCGCCCCCGAGATCATCCGGGACACCCAGATCACCCAGGCGGCCGACGTGCACGCGCTGGCGGCCACGGTGTTCTTCGGCGTCACCGGCAAGCCGCCGTTCGGCTCGGGCACGTTCGAGTCGGTCTGCTACAACATCCTCGAGGGCAAGGCCCAGGTGGATCTCGCGCCGGTCTGGCTGCGCGGCTGGCTCCGCCTCGCGCTGGCGTCCGACGCCGCGTCGCGTCCCACCGCCGCGTCGCTGCTGCGGCTCACCCGGTCGCTCGACCCCACGGTCACCGTGTTGCGGGAGACGCCGCAGGACGGCGGGACGAGGGTCCTCGACGGCACCCGTCTGCTCGACGAGACGACGGCCCCCGGCAGCGGCCACGGCAGCGGCAACGGAGGCCGGACCAGCATGCTGCCGTCGGACGACGACAGCTACTCCGACCTGCTGCCGCCGGTGAACTACGTGGCGCCGGAGCGGCCCTTCCGGGAGCCCCGGGCGCCGAAGCAGCGCCGCCCGGTGTCCGCGCCGCCTCCGGCGCACCCGCAGGCCCCGCCGTACGGCCAGGGGGGCCCGCCCCCGCCGCCGTACCAGCCGGCGGTCTTCCAGCCGCACACCGACCAGCGGGTGGCGGGCTATCCCGAGCCGCAGGTCGCGCGGCCGCCGGCCCCGGAACCGGCCGCGCCGTACCCGCCGGAGCCCCCGCGGGCTCCCTACCGCGCGCGGCATCCGGTGCTCGCGGCCCTGCTGCTGGCCACGCTCGTGGCGCTGGCCTGCCTGCTGCCGGTGGTGGTGAGCCTGCTCGCCGCCGTGGCGGCGCTGTGCCTGCGGGTGGGGCAGTACCTGCTCGGCGACCTCGCCGACCGCCGGGCCGCGCGGGGCAGCAGCGGCGCCGACCCGCTCCTCGCGGTGCTCGGCACGCCGTGGGCGCTGATCCGGGCCGGTCTGGCCACGGTGGTACAGGTGCCGCTGGCCGTGATGTTCGCCATGTGCTGCTGGGGCGGTTTCCACTACCTGGGCGGAGTGCGTCCCGACCCCGCCGCGGCCTACGCGGCCGGCGCCTTCGTCGCCGGGCTGTTCCTCCTGCCCGGCGGCAAGGCCCCGCGCAGGGCCGTGGCCCGTACGCTCACCGCGGTGATCCGCAGCCCGGGCGCGGGCATGATCGTCACGATCGTGGTCGGCATGGTCGCGCTGTTCGCGGTCATGACGGCGCTGTCCGCGGACGCCTCCTGGGTCCCCTGGCGGCCGCCGTCGGTGGCGATCGACAAAATCGTCGGGGATCTCCAACGGAAGGGTGAGGACACCGTCGTCAACCTGATCGGCGGCGTCGTGGGCGACATCATGGACCGCATCGGCCTGGGCTTCCTGACCTTCTGGACCTGATCCCCGCCCCGACGAGCGAAGCGGGAGACGCAATGGGCACGACGGAAGAGATCGGTCCTTATCGCTTGATCTCCACGCTCGGGTCGGGAGGGTTCGGGGAGGTCCATCTCGCGCTCGACGCCGACGGGCGCACGGTCGCCGTCAAGATCCTGCATCCCCATGTCGCCTCCGACGCGTTCGCGATCACCCGTCTGGCGCGCGAGGTGGAGACCATGCGCCGGGTGCGCGGGCGGCACGTCGCCGAGGTGCTCGACGCCTCGCTGTCGGGGGAGCGGCCCTACATCGTCACCCGGTACGTGCAGGGCAGGCCGCTCAGCACGGTGGTGGCGAAGGACGGGCCGGTCACCGGCGCGGCCCTGCTGCGGCTGGCGCTGGGGCTGGCCGAGGCGCTGGAGTCGATCCACGCGGCCGGGGTCGTCCACCGCGACCTCAAGCCGGCCAACGTGATCGTCTCCGACGGCGAGCCGTACGTGATCGACTTCGGCATCGCCTGCGCGCTGGAGTCGGCGTCGGTGACCGCGTCGGGTGCGGTGGTGGGGACGCCCGGCTATCTGGCCCCGGAGGTGCTGGAGGGCCGGGACGCCGGGCCGGAGGCCGACGTGTTCGCCTGGGGGGCGACGGTGGCCTTCGCCGCGTCCGGGCGGCAGCCGTACGGGACGGGGCCCGCGGCGGCCGTCGCCTATCGGGTGGTGCACCGGGAGCCCGACCTGTCGGGCGTGCCGTCGTGGCTCGTCCCGCTGGTGGAGCGGTGCCTGAGCGGCGATCCGGCCGCCCGTCCGGAGACGGCCGGGCTGGCCGGCCGCCTGAACGAGGCCGCGCCGATGGCGGACGGTTTCGAGCCCTCGCGGCGGGCCCTCTCCGAGGCGTCCACCCGCGAGTGGCGGCCGGGTGATCGGCGGCCCGACCGGAGTGCGAAGCGGGCGGAGGTGGACGACCCGCGGGCCGCGCGCCGGGAGAAGCTGCACCGCCGCTGGGTCGTGGGCTCCGCGGTGGTCGTGGGCCTGTTCGCCGCCGCCGCGCGGGCGAACCTCCCGGAGGTGTCGCTTCTCCTGCTGGTCCTCTACGGCATCGCCCTGGTGGCCGACGCGGGGTTCGTGCTGCTGGCCCGGTCGCGGCGGCGCAGGCTCGTGGTGGACGCCGCCGGCGGTGCGGGCGCCGTCGGGGTCTGGGCGCTGCTCAGCACGCTGTTCAGCACCACGACGTTGCTCATGGCCGTCGGCACCGTGGTGTTCATCCTCGTCATGCTCGTGTTCGCGAGCTGAACCCCGCTGCCGCCCTTCCCGTCCCGGGACGCGACCGAGATCCTTGATGTCCCGCCTCGCGCGAGGACGTCGATCCCGGTCCGACCGTCACGTGCACGGTGACCTGCGCAGGACGCGCCGCTAACGCCCGGCAAACGATGCGCTGACGTCACCTCTGCCATCTTCTGCGCGGAGGGGAGGAGACGCGGTGGAGCGGTGGGACGAGGAACTGGCGGACCTGGGCGGGCGCGTACGGCACTGGCCCGCCGGTGCGGTGCTGTTCCGCGAGGGCGATGGGGCGGACCAGGTGCTGGTGCTGCGGTCGGGCAGGGTGAAGGTCACCTGCTCGACCATGGCCGGGACCGAGGTCCTGCTGTGGATCCTCGGGCCGGGAGAACTGCTGGGGGAGTTGTCGGCGCTGGGAGAACGGGAGCGGCCCGTGTCGGCCGCCGCGCTCGAACCGGTGACGGTGCTGTCCCTGCCCGCGTTGTCGTTCGCCGCCTACCTGCGGGCCCGCCCCCAGGTCATGAGCTCCCTGGTACGCCTGCTCGGCCGGAGATTACGCGAGAGCGAGGAGAAGCTGGTCGAGTTCCACTCGGTCGACACGCTCGGCCGGGTGACCAGACGGCTGGTGGAGCTCGCCGACCGGTACGGCGCGCGGTGCCCCGCCGGGTTGAGGATCACCCTGCCGCTCTCGCAGGAGGAACTGGCGGGCTGGACCGGCTCGTCCCGGATCGCGACGGCGAAGGCACTGCGCGTACTTCGCGATCACGGCTGGATCGAGACCGGCCGCCGGGAGATCGTCATCCGGAACGTCGACGCCCTGCGGCGCCGCTCAGGACACCGCCTCCCGGTGCGACCACCGGTGTTCAGCGACGCCGGATGACCGGCGCGGTGCCCAGGCGGGCGTGGATCCGGGCGGCCTCCTCCGTCTCGCCCAGGACTTCGAGCGACCTGGCCTCGTCGAAGGCGATGCCCAGTCGCCGAGCGGCCGCCAGAGCGCGTCCGGCGGCCAGCCGGGCCCTCGGCCGCCGTCCGGTCACCTCGTGCGTCAGCGCCGTCGCCCAGCCCATGCGGGGCGCCGCCGACGGGGTACGGCGAGCCAGCCGGGACATGTGGCGCGCCACTTCACGCACGGCCGGGTCGTCCGCCTCCAGCGCCCACAGCACCTCGGCCAGCCCCGCCCACGCCTCCAGGGTGCCCCTGAGCGGCATGTCCGGCCGGTCCGCCGTACGCAGCGCGTCGTCCAGCGCCAGGCGGGCGGCGGGCACGTCGTCGCCGAGCAGGTGGAACCGGGCCCGTGCCACGCCGAGCCGCAGCCGCTGGATCGCCGGGATCTTGGCGCCGGCCCGGGCGAAGTGGTCCTCGCCGAGTACCGGCAACGCCAGTGTCGCCTCCTCGGCGGCCTTCAGGACCGCGCTCACGTCTGCGGGGTCGCCGTCGACGAGCCGCAGCAGCGCCTCCGCCTGCCCGGTCAGCCCCCAGTAACCGGACACGGTCTCGCCCATCCGCGTAACCGACGTCTCGGCCACCGCCGCCATCAGCTGCGCGGCCGCCGCGTAGCACCCTCGCTGGATCTCCAGATCGGCGAGGAGCCCGAGGCAGTGCTCCGCGAGCCGGGGATCGGCGGGGTGCCGGCGGGCCAGCGTGAGGACCCGGTGCGCGGCGGCGAACCGCCCTTCCGTGATGAGCCGCAGCCCGCGCGCGAGACGGGCACGGGAGACCGCCACCGGGTCCGGCACCGTGGCGATCTGCTCGTCGGCGAGGCGGCCGTAGCGCCGGGCCACCGCCTCGGACCCGGCGAGGGCGGCCACGACGGCGACGTTCGCATACGCCTCGCCGCGTTCTACCGGGCCGCCCGCCCGCTCCGCCGCGTCGAGGTGGCGCACCACGCTGAGCAGCATCGTGCCCTGCTCCTGCCGGTGATAGCCGAGTTCGGCGAGGACGGACAGGGTGCGCGCGGCCTCGGCGGCGAGTTCGCGCGCCGGCCCCGTCCGGGCGCGTCCGCTGAGGGGAGTGGTGCGGCGGATCACCTGGCGTGCCAGCCCCCCGGCCACCGCACTCGCCTTCTCGGCCCAGGTCGACGGCAGCGGCCGGTCCGCGATCGCCAGCGCCCTCCTTAAGGCCGTCAGGCTCTCCGCGCCGCGCTCGAACTGGAAGTGCGCCAACCCCGCCAGCCGGTGCCACCGTGCCGACGCCGCCCGGTCCTCCGGCCGTACGGCCGCGATCATGTCGTGGGCCACGGACAGCGCTTCGGCGTAGCAGTGCCTGCGCAGGCACAGCGTCCAGTAGCTCTCCGCGAAGGCCGCCCGGTCCTGATCGGCCGGCCCGTGGACCGCGTGCCGCCAGGCCTGCCGGACGTCGTCGATCTCAGGCTCGATCTCGCCGAGCACGGCCGTGTCGGCGTAATCGCGAAGCCGGCCCGCCCGCTCTCGGAGAAACCGGGCGTACCAGGCGGCGTGGCGAGCCCGGGGTGACTCGTCGGCGAGGTGCGCGACCGCGTACTGCCGCACGAGCTCGTGGACGCGGTGTCGGCCGTCCTGGTCGCGGCGCACCAGTGAGTGATCGATGAGCCTCGCGACGACCACGGCGGTGGTGCCCGCGACCTCGATCCCGGCGGCGAGCGTGAAACCGCCGGCGAACACCGAGACGGCCGCCAGCGCCCGCTGCTCGACGGCGGTGAGGAGGCGCCAGGAGGTGTCGAAGACCTGCTTCATGCTCGCGTGCCGGGTGGTCGCCGCCGGTTGCGGATGCACCAGGAGGTCCGCCGGAGCATGCGCGGCGCGGGCCGCGGGACCGCCCGGGTGGAGATGCTCCGCGATCTCCTCGCAGGTCATCGCCCGGGTCAGCGTCGCGGCCAGCTCGACGGCGAGGGGCAGCCCGCCGACCGCCCGGCAGACGCGGTCGAGCGCGTGTGTGTCGGGAGCGATGGTTGGCACCAGGGCTCTGGCACGTTCCAGCAGCAGCGCCCGCGCCGAGGCGCCGCACAGCGCGGGCACCTCGTGGACGTGCTCGGCGCAGATTCCCATCCTGCGCCGGGAGGTCGCCAGGATCCGTACGGCGGGCGCGGCCGACAGGATCGCCCCGGCCAGCAGCGCCACGCTGGGCAGGTGCTCCAGATTGTCCAGCACCAGGATCAGGTCGCGGTGACGTACGGCGGCGAGCAGCAGATCGCGGGCGGGCCGCGGTGGGGTCAGGTCGACGCCGACGGCCTCCGCCAGCGTCGTCGCGACCACGTCCACCTCGCCGGCCGTCCCGCTGACGGCCGCCACCGCGGTGATGTCGTACGGCTGCGCCGTGGTGTCCTTCGGCCTTACCGACGTGAACGAGACGAACAGCACTTCCTCGTCGAGCCGTTCGGCGACGGCGACGGCCAGCCTCGTCTTGCCCACGCCGCCCGGTCCGGTCAGCGTGAGCAACCGCACCTCCCGGTCGCGCAGCTTCGCGCGGACGTTCTCGATCTCGGCCTCGCGGCCGATCAACCGGGTCAGCGGCCGGGGCAGCCGCCGTGTGGCCGTACCACCCCGCGGACCCTCGCGGAGCGGCGCGGCGGCCTGCGCACCGCGAGCCGGTGAGTGACCGGACGGCCCGCCGAGCGCGATCCGTTGCCGGAGCGCCTGGGTGCGGGGATCGGGTGCGACGCCGAGTTCGCGGTCCAGGCTCCGGCGGCACGCCTCGTACTGCGTCAGGGCGCCCGCCCGGTTGCCCGTGGCCGACAAGACCTCGATGATCAGCCGGTGGGCGCTCTCGTCCAGCCCGTCGACGGCGAGGACCCGGCGCGCCAGCCGTACGGCGCCGTCGCAGTCGCCCCGGTTCCAGGCCGCCCGTGCCCGCTCGCCGAGCGCCTGCGCCGCGGCGTGCCCGGCCTGCCGCCGGCGTCCGGCGACCCAGTCGTCGAAGGCGGGGGCGTCCGCGACCACGAGGTCGTCCAGGAAGCCGCCGTGGTAGTCCGCGGGCACCGAACCGTTCTCGACCAGGTCCGCCCAGTCCAGCGAGTACGGACGGCCGCGGTCGAAGGCGACGTGGGTCCGGTCGACGAGAAGGTGGCTCCCGGCGGCCCGGCGCAGTTCCATCAGGGCGAGCCGGAGGCTTCCGCGTGCGTTCGCCTCCGCGCGATCACCCCACAGAAGCCCGGCGAGGGCCGGTCTCGTCTGCGGTGTGCCCTCCACCGCCAGGTAGAACAGCACGGCCTTCGCCTTCGCCGATCGCACGGGCACGGCGGAGCCGTCCCCGGCTGTCAGAGACGAGGTTTTGAGCACGCGCACCTGCAACTCGTCCATCCGCGACCCCCGTCGGCGTGACCCCGTGCGAGTGGCCCGATGGTATATGCGTTTCAAGGTCACTTATAGGCATTAATGCCGAGAAATGCGTCCAATCCGGGTCGCGGCGAACGGCGGGCGCCGGAATTCTCTCCGGCGCCCGCCAAGGTGGTCGGTGCTGACGACGCGTCAGGACGTGACTTCGTACAGGAGCGTGTACTTCGCGTGATTGCGGAAGTCGAATGTCGCGACGTGGACGTTGCCGTCGGCCTGGGCCGAGGTGACCTGGGCGCTGCCGAGGAAGTCGTCCTGGCCGTTGTCCACCTCGAACAGCTCCATCGTGGCCGTGCCCGTGAAGGTGGCCGACCTCCCGGTCAGGATCGCCGTGTCGCCCTTCTTCATGCTGCCGGGCCCGAACTTGCTGACCCCGTCGATGAACAGCTCCGGCTCGTCCTTGTCGACGTCCTGCTTCTTGTTGCACGTCAGGGAGATCAGCTCGATCGTGTACGTCGTCATGGCCGTCGCGCCCGTCGCGGCCGACGCCGACGCGGCCGGCAGCAGCGTCGTCCCCGCCAGCGCCGCCACGGTGAGCGGAGCCGCCGCCCATCGGAGAATTCTGTTCATCGCCCTTCCTTCCCCCTTCGGGCTCACACCCGGGTGCCTTTTTCGGAACGGCACCCAGTTCACCCGGAGAAGGCGGCGAAGTCTGTTTCGTCCTATACAGAGCGATGATGTATTTCGCTACAGTCCGCCGGTCGGGTACCGTCGCCGGCGGCGCCGCGCAGTGCTGGGGACACAGTTCCTCCGAGATGCGGGGACAGCGCGCGGAGGAACTCGGGGGCGCGCCTACCGCCGTACCTTCCGCTCGCGGGCCCGCACCTGAGGTCCCGGCGACAGGGGCCTCCCCGAGGGCTTCTGGAACATAGTTCGGTAGGGTGGGGTGGGCGTGACCGGGTTCTGGGAATTCCTCGACCGAAGGACGCGGCCGTAAAGACCTGGAGGTTTGCACCTAAGCTACCGATGGGTAACATTGTGCGTGGGGGACCAGGGACATGCTCGACACCCGGGCCACCTGCGCAACCGCGCCCGCGAGCACCTGGCAGTCTTGCAGCACGTGCGCGTACCCCGCGCCACGTACCGAAACCGCGGCGTCAGCCGTACGGAAAGGGGAGGTCGGCCACCGGCCATGAACATCGTCGTCTGCGTGAAGCAGGTCCCCGACACGGCGACCGAGCGCAAGCTGAGGTCCGATGACAAGACGCTCGACCGCGACGCCGCCGACGGCGTCGTCAACGAGCTCGACGAGTACGCGGTCGAGGAGGCGCTGCGGCTCAAGGAGGCCCACGGCGGTGAGGTCACCGTCCTGAGCATGGGCCCGGCCAAGACCACCGAGACCATCCGAAAGGCCCTGGCGATGGGCGCGGACAAGGCGGTCCACCTGCACGACGACGCGCTGCACGGCTCGGACGCCCTGGGCACCTCCTACGCCGTCTCCCAGGCGTTGAAGAAGATCGGCTTCGACCTGGTCATCCTGGGCTCGGAGTCGACCGACGCCCGCACCGGGATGCTCGCCGCGATGCTGGCCGAGCGGCTCGGCGCCCCCCAGCTCACCCTGGCGAGCAAGGTCGAGGTCGAGGGCACCGCCATCCGGGTCGAGCGGATCACCGACTACGGCTACGACAAGGTCGAGGCCTCGCTGCCGGCCGTCGTGTCCGTCGTGGAGAAGATCAACGAGCCGAGGTACCCGTCGTTCAAGGGGATCATGGCCGCCAAGAAGAAGCCGGTCGAGACGCTCGGCATCGCCGACGCGGACATCGCGGCCGACCAGGTGGGCCTCGCCAACTCCTGGAGCGAGGTCGTCGACTTCGCCGCCGCCCCACCCCGGGCCGCGGGCACTGTGATCAAGGACGAGGGTGACGGCGGCGCCAGGGCCGCCGAGTTCCTCGCGTCGAAGAAGTTCATCTGAGGGGCTGCGAGATGAGTGAGATCCTGGTTCTCGTCGACCACGTCGACGGCGACGTCAAGAAGGTCACCTTCGAGCTGCTGACCCTGGCCCGGTCGCTGGGCACACCGGCCGCGGTGTGGGCCGGCCCCGGCTACTCGGACAGCGCGAAGGCCAGGCTCGCCGAGTACGGCGCGGAGAAGATCTACGTGGCGGCGGCCGACGAGATCGGCGACTACGTGGCGGCGCCCAAGGCCGAGGTGCTCGCGCACCTGGTGGCCGAGCGCTCCCCGGCCGCGGTCTTCCTCGCGGCCACCGGTGAGGGCAAGGAGGTCGCGGGTCGGCTCGCGATCAAGACGGACTCCGGTGTGATCGCCGACGCCGTGGGCGTCGGCGAGGGCTTCGTCGCCGAGCAGTCGATCTTCGGCGGCGGCGTCAACGTCCACAGCCGGGTGACCAGGGGCGTTCCGATCATCACCGTCCGGCCGAACAGCACCGCTCCCGTCGCGGCGGCCGGGGCCGGCGCCGAGGAGAAGGTGGAGGTCGCCCTGTCGGACGCCGCCCGCGCCGCGCGGATCGTGGAGCGGGTCGTGCAGGAGAAGGGCGGCCGGCCCGAGCTGACCGAGGCCGCGATCGTGGTCTCCGGCGGCCGGGGCGTGGGCTCGGGCGAGAACTTCGCGATCATCGAGAAGCTCGCCGACTCCCTCGGCGCGGCGGTCGGCGCCTCGCGCGCCGCGACCGACGCCGGGTGGTACCCGCACCAGTTCCAGGTCGGCCAGACCGGCAAGACGGTGTCGCCGCAGCTCTACATCGCGGCCGGCATCTCCGGCGCGATCCAGCACCGGGCCGGCATGCAGACCTCGAAGACGATCGTGGTGATCAACAAGGACGCCGAGGCGCCGCTCTTCGAAGTCGCCGACTACGGCGTGGTGGGCGACCTGTTCCAGATCGTCCCGCAGCTCACCGAGGAGATCGAGAAGCGCAAGTAGCACCCGGACCGGAAGCGGCGCCGCACGGCTGACGCGGCGCCGCTTCCGGCGTTCATGAGGTTGTATGGGGGTAGTGGGGCGATCTCGCTCGAAATCACCGCCATCCCTGGCAATTTGTCTTATACATACGTATGATACAGACAGACGGCCAGATTCGAGGGGATGGTTCGGATGGCAAGCGCGATCAAGATGCTCATACGTGGTTCGGCCGGCACGGCGGTGATCGCCGCGACGGTGGCCGCGCTCGGAAAACTGCGCACCACGCACCTCATCACGGTCACGCGGCAGACCACGGCCGAGCCGGAGCACATCTGGCCCCTCTGGGAGGATGTTCCCGCGCGCGTCCGCTGGGACGACGGGCTGGACTGGATCCGCCTCGACGAGGGGCCGTTCGCCCTCGGCGCCACCGGTCACGTCAAGCTGAAGGGCCAGTCGGCCGTCCGCTTCGAGATCATCGAGTGCGACCCCATGCGCAGGTACACCGACCGGTTCTTCCTGCCCGGAGGCACCTTCATGGACTGGGAGCACACCATCGAGGACCGCGGCGACGGCACGCGCGAGGTGACCTTCAAGGTCGTCGTGAAGGGACCGACCGCGCTCGTGCTGACCCCCATCATGAAGAAGATCCTGGGCGGCGCGCTGCCCGAGACCGTGGACCGGCTCGTCACCCTCGCCGAGGAGACCGCCAAGGCCGGCCGGGGGTGACCGACGTCCCCGGCCGGCTCCCCGGCCGGGCGTAGGTGCGGGTGTCAGGCGGCCAGCGGCAGGTGAGGCTCCCCGCCGCCGTCCCGGGCGGACGCCCGCAGCGGGACGATCTCCGTACGGGACGCGGGCAGCAGCCGCCCCGCCGCGGCGATGACGACGCCGAGGACGACGGCCACGCCCATGGCCAGCCGCAGCGACGCCGCGGCGGACAGGAAGCCGATCACGACCGGCCCGAGCAGCAGTCCCGCGTAGCCCATGGCGCTCGCCTGCGCGATCGCGGGGCCCGGCTCGGCCGTCGCGGTGCCCGCGAGCGACAGCGCCATCGGTGAGATCGTCGCCACCGCGAGCCCGACGAAGAACAGCCCGGCCACGGCCGCCGCCGTCACCGGCGCGGCGATGACGGCGAGGAACGCCAGGGCCGTGGCTCCGCCGGAGATGGCGATCAGCGCGCGGGCGCCGAGGCGTCCACGCAGCCGGTCGCCGCCGAGCCGCGCGACCAGCATGCCGGCCTCGAACACCGGGTAGCCGAGCGCGGCGACCGCCTCGGAGGCGTGCAGCGTGCCGAGCAGGTAGAGCCCGTTCCAGTCGGCGACGACGCCCTCGACCATGAAAGCGGCGAAGGTGATCGCACCGAGCAGGTAGACGACCCCCGGCAGCCTCCGCCGGGCCCGGCCGCTCTCCCGTGCGGCGCCCGACTCCGGCGCGCGGTCGGGCAGGTGGGTACGGCTGAGAGCCAGCGCGGCGGGCGCCGAGATCAGGGCCACCAGGAGGATGTGGGTGGTGAGGGACAGGCCCAGCGCGATGGCGGCCGTGCCCAGCAGGCCCGCCGAGATCGCGCCGACGCACCAGCCCGCGTGCATGCCGATCATGATCGGCCGGCCGTACGCGCGCTCGACCAGGGAGCCCTGCGCGTTCATGCCGACGTCGACCGCGCCGAACGCCATGCCGAACAGCGCGGTGGCGGCGACCAGGGCGGGGAAGGTCGGCGCGAGCGCGACGAGGACCAGTGATGCCGCGCACAGGGGCACGGCCGCGCGCAGGACGCCGCGGCTCCCGGCTCTGCCCAGCACGACGCGCATGATCTGCATCGTCAGCAGCGCGCCGACTCCCCAGCCGAGCAGGGCGAGGCCGACCGACGACTCCGGCAGGCGGAGCCGGTCGGCCAGCGCGGGGAGGCGCACGGTGAACGTTCCGCACATCAGGCCGGCCAGGACGAAGGTGAGGACTGCCCCGTGACGGGCCTTCCTCAAAGCGCGGGTCATCACAGCTTCCTTTCCATGTGTGTCAAGTGGGTTTCCGAACCCGGAGAAGTGGGCACACAGCAGCAGGTCGCCCTTTCACGGCATCAGCCGGAAGGAAGGGCGACCACCAGTCGCGCGTGCGGCTCGGTGTAGTGGGCACGGTCCGCGCCGGTGCGGCGCGTCATGGATTCCGCGCGGGCGCGGACGAGTCACCTCCGCGCGGGCGCGGACGGGTCACGCGGGCGAGTTGCGCGGACGGGTTGCGGACGGGTTGCCCAGAGCGCCGCGACGGCGCCTGCTGAGAAGGGCCCTATAACAGGGCGAGCAGCCTGGCGCGGACGGCGGCGAAGTCGATGATCGCCGCACAGTGGGTGGCGACCTCCCAGACGCCCTCGCAGGCCAGCCGTACGATCTGGGACGCCGGCGGGTCGGGCTCGTCGTCCAGGCCCTGCCGCATCCAGCGGGCCATCGCCTCGCGCAGCGGCGCGAGCAGCGCGGGATCTCCGGCGGCGCCCGTGACCACCGCCCAGCGCCGGAGCCGGCCGGTCTCCACCGCCTCGAACGTCGCGGCGAGGTAGGACCGCGTGTAGGTGCTCTCCCCCTGGGCCTCGATCAGCGCGTCGAAGTCGGCGATCAGGCGCTCGATCATCCCTCTGACGAGCGCCTCCTTGCTGGCGAAGTGGTAGAGGAGGCCGCCCTTGCTGACGCCGGCGCGCTCGGCCACCGCCGCCAGGGTCAGGGCCTGGGCGCCCTGGTCCTGCAGCAGGGCCTCGGCCGCGTCGAGCAACTCGTCTCGCCTCATGCCACCCTCCTCATGCCGCCTACTGTACCGTCTGGACGGTTAACTCGCGACACCGTTCCGGTGTTCCCCTTCTCCCCGGATACGCTTGGTGCGCACGAAAAGGCGTTCAGGGGAGGGGTCGTGGGATCTGCGTACTTGGACCATGCCTCGACCACCCCGATGCGGCCCGAGGCGATCGAGGCGATGACGGCCCAGCTCGGCCAGGTGGGCAATCCCTCCTCCCTGCACGCGGCGGGCCGTCGCGCCCGCCGGGTCGTCGAGGAGTCGCGCGAGACGATCGCCGGCGCGCTCGGCGCCCGGCCCAGCGAGGTCGTGTTCACGGCCGGCGGCACCGAGGCCGACAACCTCGCCATCAAGGGCCTGTTCTGGGCGAGGAAGCGGCCGAGGATCCTGGTCAGCGCGATCGAGCACCACGCCGCCCTCGACCCCGCCCACTGGCTGGGCGACAACCATGACGCCCGGGTCGAGTTACTCCCGGTCGACGAGCAGGGCCGGGTCCACCCCGAGACGCTGCGCGAGGCCATCGCCCGCGACCCGGACGACGTCGCGCTGGTGAGCGTGATGTGGGCCAACAACGAGGTGGGCACCGTTCAGCCGGTGCACGTGCTGGCCGCCATCGCGCACGAGCACGGCATCCCGTTCCACACCGACGCGGTGCAGGCGGTCGGCCAGCTTCCGGTCTCGTTCGCCGACTCGGGCGTGGACGCCATGACCGTCTCCGGCCACAAGGTCGGCGGGCCCGTGGGCGTGGGGGCGTTGCTGCTGGCGCGCGGCGTCGATCCCGTCCCCGTCCTGCACGGCGGCGGGCAGGAACGCGACATCCGCTCCGGCACGCTCGACGCCCCGGCCATCGCCGGGTTCGCCGCGGCCGTCGAGACCGCCGTCGCGCGGCAGCCCGCGACCGCGGAGCGCCTGTCGGCGCTCCGCGACGACCTCGTCGAGCGCGTACGGCGGGCCGTGCCCGACGTCGTGCTGAACGGCGACCCGGCGGACCGGCTGCCGGCCAACGCCCACTTCTCGTTCCCCGGCTGCGAGGGCGACGCCCTGCTCATGCTGCTCGACGCCAAGGGCGTGGAGTGCTCCACCGGCTCGGCCTGCTCGGCCGGGGTGGCCCAGCCGTCCCACGTGCTGCTGGCGATGGGTCAGGACGGCGTGCGCGCCCGTGGCTCGCTGCGCTTCTCGCTCGGCCACACGTCCACCGAGGAGGACGTCGACCGGGTCACCGAGGTCATCGGACAGGTCGTGGAGCGCGCCCGCCGCGCCGGCCTGTCGTAGGGCGCCATCGCCGTATACCTCCGCCGTACGCCGCTATCGGGCGGTCCGGCGCAGCAGCGCCCGTTGCAGGCGGAGGACCAGCCGCGTGCGCCGTGACGAACGCAGTTGCCGCAGCCGGTCCCGGAGCCGGTCACCCAGCTCGACCAGCAGGTCCTCGTCCGCGAAGCGCTCGATCTCGGGGAACATCTCCCGTTCCTCGTCCAGGTGGGCGTGCGACTCCAGCGCGTCGTGCATCACCCCCAGCTCCCGGTCGAACCGCCCGGCGCGCGGGTCGGCGCGGACCAGCGCCGCGAGCTGGTCGCTGAGCTGGCGGTGCTCGGACCAGGCGGCCGCGATGCCCGGGGTGACGTCCCGCATCGCGGGATAGAAGATCTCCTCCTCGATGACCTCGTGCATCCGCAGCTCGTCGAACAGCTCGTCGGCGAGCGCGCGCCGCCGTCGGGGTTGGGAGCGCGGCGTCGCCAGCAGGCGCCGCATGAGCCCGCGCAGCACCTCGTGGTGCTCCACGAGCACCCGCGTGGCCTTCTCGCGCTCCGGCGCCTCCCGTACCTCGGTGAGCACCTCGGGCCGCCTCCTCATGGCCGCACCTCCTGCTGGTGGACCAGGGTGCTTCCGGGCGGCGCGGTGACCACCGTGGGCGCCCGGCGTACCTCGATCCACCTGTCGCGTACGCGGGTCTGGAAGCACGGCGCGGGCGTGACGGCCGGGCCGTTCAGGCTCTCTCCGCTGTGCAGCTCGAACGCCGAGCCGTGCCAGGGACAGGTGATGGAGCCGTCACGGAGCCAGCCCTGGGACAGGGGGCCGCCCAGGTGCGGGCAGGCGTCCTCCAGGGCGTGGACGCGGCCGTCCGAGCGGACCAGGACGACCTCCACGCCACCCGCCCGCGCCCGATGCGGCCTGCCGTCGGTCAGCTCGCGCTCGGCCAGCACCCGGGTGAAACGGCGTGGTTCGAGCCGCCGGTCCGTCTGGTCGACCCCGATCCGGTGGTTGTAGGTGAGCGCCCCGCCGAGGTGGCCGCTGACCATGATCACCGGATAGCCGAGCAGGGCGGCGAGCCGCCCGCGCAGATGGCGGTCCCGGCCCCGCTGCCACCACGACCAGCCGTACAGGCCGAGGGCGAGCGCGTTGAGCGTGCCGTGGACCAGTCCGACCCGCCGGGCGTTGTCGTGGGTGTGCTGCCAGTCGTGCAGGCCGGTCACGGCCGCGGCCAGCGCTCCGGCGAGGCCGACTCCCACGGCCGTCCGCGCGGCCCGCCTGTGCCCGGTGAGGTCCAGGACCAGCGCCGTCGTCCACGAGCCGATCGGGACGTCGGTGAGCAGCGGATGAAGGGGGTGTCCCAGCCATACGCCGTGCAGGAGGCCGCGGGCGCGGCCCCTGGTGACCCCGAGGAGGTTCTCCGTGAACGCGAGACCCTGTTCGAGCCGATGGCCCGGCCGGTCGAGGCGGCCTTCGCCCTCGATCGCGTCCATCATCCGGTGCAGTGCGCGGTGAGCCATGTCCGACCCCAATCCCATCGGATCGGCCCCGCAGGCTGCGGGAACGGGTGGAACGCGGGCGCCCGCCCGCGCGTCGCGTCTATCGCGGCGTGCCCGTCCCGTATGTCATGAAACGCGCTGAATTTCTGGTTCGAGGCAGGAAGCCGGTTCAGGTCAGGAAGGGGGCGACCGCGCTCCAGGAGGGATCCTCGGCCGTCTCGATCCGGGCGGGTCCCTCCTTCCAGCCGGCCGCGACCTCCTCGATCACCGGCGGCACGTCCCCGGAGGGGTCGGCGTAGAGATGCAGCGTCCGGGTGTGGTCGGCGCTCAGGTGGGCCGCCAGCACGGCCGAGCCGTGCGCGGCCAGCCGTCCGGTCAGCCGCTCCTCGAACTCGCGCAGCGCGTCCAGGGAGGCCCCGGCGGGCTGCCCGTCCGCGTCCGCGTGCTCGTACGGCAGCGTGACGGCGATGTGCTGGTCGAACAGCGGGAAGTCGACCGGTCGCAGGGGATAGCGGGCCGCGGCGGTGAGGCGGGCGCCGGTGGCCGTGTGGCCCTCCAGCAGCGCCCACTGCTCCTCCTTGAACCCCTCCGCCACGTCGGCGACGACCGAGGGGAGGTGGATCGCCGGGAGGGCGTCGATCGGCTCGAACTCGGCGGCCCGGATCTCGCCGACCCAGCGGGCCACCTCGTCCTCGCCCAGCAGCCAGTCGAGGGCGGTGAGGGCCGCCTCCATCCGGGCGTCGTCATCGATGTCCGGAAATATGGGGTGAAAGGCGGTGACGTCCACGCGCGGCGTGCCGGGCGGCACGCGCAGCGCCACCACCAGCCGGTCGAGCCCGAACTCCCGCCCGGCGACGCCGACCGTGAGGTTCGCGGCCTGCGGGTTCGCCTGCCGGGACGGGTGGAACTCCCACATCGCGTCGACCGGCGGCGCGGCCAGGGCCCAGCGGTGGGCGAACGGCCGCAGCTCCGGATCGCCCGACGCGCTGACGACCAGCGCGTGCACGGCGAGACGCCCGGGCACGACCTCCCAGACGAGGGACGGGTGCAGCGCGGCGACGGCCGGGCCGATGGTCTCGGCCAGGGCCTCGGGATCCTCCGCCTCCACGTGCGCGTCGATCCCCGGACGGGCCTGTTCCCACCAGGCCCAGAACGCGGCGATGGCCTCGGCGGGGTCGGCGGACTCGCTCTCGCGCCCGAACAGTCGCATGACCCCGCATCCTCCCAGCCCGCCCGCCCCGATGCCAACGCGGGCGCGCGCCCGCGGGCGGTAACCTCGAACTGTTATGGCTCCCACAGCAAAGCCCACGGGAAAGCTCCGCGTCCTCGCCGCCATGTCCGGCGGGGTCGACTCCGCGGTGGCCGCCGCCCGGATCGCCGAGGCGGGGCACGACGTGACCGGCGTCCACCTGGCGCTGTCGTCCAACCCGCAGTCCTACCGCACCGGTGCGCGCGGCTGCTGCACCCTTGAGGACGCCCGCGACGCGCGCCGCGCCGCCGACGTCATCGGCATCCCCTTCTACGTGTGGGACATGGCCGAACGGTTCCACCGCGACGTGGTCGAGGACTTCGTCGGGGAGTACGCCGCAGGGCGCACCCCCAATCCCTGCCTGCGCTGCAACGAGAAGATCAAGTTCGAGGCGGTGCTCGACCGGGCGCTCGCGCTCGGCTTCGACGCCGTCGCCACCGGCCACCACGCGCGGCTTGAGGACGGCGTGCTGCGGCGCAGCGTCGACGACGCCAAGGACCAGTCGTACGTGCTGGGCGTGCTCACCCGTGAGCAGCTCGCGCACGCGATCTTCCCGCTGGGCGGCTCGACCAAGGCCGAGGTGCGCGAGGAGGCCGCGCGGCGCGGGCTGACCGTGGCCGACAAGCCGGACAGCCACGACATCTGCTTCATCGCCGACGGCGACACCCGGGCGTTCCTCGCCGAGCGGCTCGGCGCGGCCGAGGGGCCGATCGTCGACGCGCTCACCGGCCAGGTGGTCGGCAGCCACCAGGGGGCGTACGGCTTCACGATCGGGCAGCGCAAGGGTTTGCGCGTCGACCGGCCCGCCGCCGACGGCAGGCCGCGCTACGTGCTGTCGATCGAGCCGGTGTCCAACACGGTCACCGTCGGGCCGCGCGCCTCGCTGGAGGTGCGCGCCGTCGTGGGCGAGCGCCCGGTGTGGAACGGGCCGCTGCCGGAGCCGTACGAGCCGATCACGTGCCGGGTGCAGCTACGCGCGCACGGCGAGGTGTACGACTGCCGCGCCCAGCTGTCCGGCGGCGAGCTGCACATCGAGCTGGACCGTCCGGCCACCGGCGTCGCGGCGGGCCAGGGGGCCGTCCTCTACGACGGGGACGCCGTCCTCGGCTCCGCCACGATCGCCTCGGCCGTCTGAGGTCAGACCTCCACGCTCTCGCCGACCGGGATGCGGCGGAAGTCGGCCTTCTGCCGGCCGGCCTCCATGCCGAGCCAGTTGTCGATCAGCGTCGCGCCGATGTCGTTGACGATGCCGTCATGGGTCGAGTACGCCCGCGCGGGACGGACGTACCGCAGGTAGAGCAGCATCTCGGCGGCCTTGAGCCACGGCGCGCTGGTCGGCACGAGCAGCGTCGGGACCTCGCGTCCCGGCGGCGTGAGGGCGTCGCCGGGGTAGAACACCTCGTCGTCCACGAAGAAGCCGATGTTCTGCACCGGCGGGACGTCGGGAAGGTTGAGCGCGTGCCACTCGCCGATCGCGCTGACGTGGAAGCCCGCCGTGTCGAAGCCGTCCCCGTGGGTGACGACCTGGACCTTCGCCGGGATGTCGCCGAGCTGGTCGGCGACGGCCCGGCAGGTGAAGACCTCCAGGTCGGGGCTCGCGTTCGCGAGCAGGCCCGCGTCCACGTGGTCGAAGTGCTCGTGGGTGATCAGCACCGCGTCCGCGCCGACGAGGAGCCCCGGGCCGCTGAATGTGCCGGGGTCGATGACGAGCGTCCGCCCGTCCTTCTCCAGCCGCCAGCACGCGTGACCGAGTTTGGTGAGTTTCATGTCTCTAAGCTAGTGACCGTGAGCGAGTACCCGTGGAGCGAGGCCACGGCCACCGGGGTGGGGTCCTACCCGGGCGAGGACCATCTTGAGGCGTTGCGCACCGCGTTCGGCGAGCTGCCCATGCCCTATCTGCCCGAGTTGCCCGCCCGCGGAGTCGGCGCGGACATGATCGGCCGTACGGCGTCGCTGCTGGTCGAGCTGCCCGTCGAGGTGCAGCCGTCCGGCTGGCGGCTCTCCGACCGGCCGGGCCGGGATTTCAAGCGGGCCAGGGACCATCTCACCCGCGACCTCGACGGCCTGGAGGAGGTGACCCAGGGCTACCGGGGGCCGTTCAAGATCCAGGCGTGTGGCCCGTGGACGCTCGCCGGGGCGATCGAGCTCAGGTACGGCGACAAGGTGCTCGCCGACGCAGGAGCCGTACGCGACCTGACCGAGTCGCTGGCCGAGGGACTGGCGCAGCACGTGGCGGAGGTCCGGCGGCGGGTCCCGGGAGCGGACCTCGTCGTCCAGATCGACGAGCCGGGGCTGCCCGGCGTGCTGGCGGGCACGGTGCCGACCGCGTCCGGCTTCGGGCGGCTGGCCGCCGTCGAGTCGCCCGTCGCGGCCGAGCGGCTGCGGACGGTGCTGTCCGCGCTCGCGCC
This sequence comes from Microbispora sp. H10670, assembly GCF_014161385.1. Classification (NCBI taxonomy): domain Bacteria; kingdom Bacillati; phylum Actinomycetota; class Actinomycetes; order Streptosporangiales; family Streptosporangiaceae; genus Microbispora; species Microbispora sp. H10670. The sequence continues at coordinate 59,570 of NZ_JABBWW010000010.1, forward strand.
CGCCTTCCCGGTCGTCCACTGCTGCGCGCCGGGCGTGCCGTACGAGGTGATCCGTACGGCGGGCGCGCGCGGCGTCTCGGTGGACGCGGGGCTGCTGCGGCGCAGGGACGAGGACGAACTGGGCGAGACGATCGAGAAGGGCCTCGCGCTGCTACTCGGCGTCGTGCCCGGCACGGACGCCCGGCTGGCGGACGTCGGCGTGGTGGCCCGACCGGCGGTGGAGCTGTGGCGGCGCCTCGGCTTCCCGCCCGCCCGGCTCGCCGAGCAGGTCGTGCTCACCCCCGCCTGCGGCCTGGCCGGGGCCTCGCCCGCGTACGCCAGGGCGGCGCTGGCCCGGTGCCGGGAGGCGGCCCGGGTCCTGCGCGAGGACCCCGGCGAGTAAGAGGGGCGAGTGGGGGCGCCAGGGTGATCCAAGCGATCTCCCAGCCCGTTCCCAAGTGATTCACAAGCCCCGGGGCCTATCTCTTGACGTGCTGGAAGTTCACCCGTCAGGAGAAAGACCCATGCGAAGCGCCGCGCGCCTTCTGCTCCCTCTCGCCGCCACCGGCCTGTCCGCCGCCCTGTCCGTGGGGCTCGCCGCCGCTCCGGCCTCGGCCGCCACGTCGGCCACGGCCGCTTCCACCGCTTCCGCCGTTTCCGCCGCGGAGACCTGGAAGTGGGGGCCGACGGCGTCCTCCGACTACAAGGGCTGGGCGAGCGGATCGGTCCGGTCGACCTCGTCGGGCCTGCGTGTCGCCGGCGACCTCTACGACGCGGGCGGCGCCAGGACCTGTTCGTGGGTGACGATCAAGTGGCTGACCGACCACGGCAGGTACCGCACCGCGACCTTCCGCAACTGCTCGCAGTCCACTCCGCGCGCCTTCAGGGTGAACGCCGGATACATGCTGCTCGCCAAGGCCAGGGTCTGCCGGGGCACCGCGACCCGCGTCACCGGCCGTTGCTCGCGCTGGGAACGGGTCTGGACCCAGGGCGGCTGAGCTCTCGGGCCGGTCCCCCTCCATCCACCCTGACCGGCCCGAGTTGACCCGGACAAAAAGGAATGAAAGTGGGCTGCAAGCGGTCTACCGTAATTCTCGATCGCTCCTGAAAACGAGGGGCCGCGCGGTCTGGAGCGGTCCCCTCGCGGAGTGGTCCGGCGGGAGCCGTTCCTCGTCCTCGGCGCGGCTCCCGCCCCCGTCCTTCGCGTTCTGTCGGCCGCCGGAGATACGGTTGGCCTGGGTCGTTGACGAGGGGAGACGGGCGACGTGACCGACAGGGCGGACGGGCTCGACGACATCGTGGACGAGTTCGGGGATGCGACGGGCGAGCTCGCGGGGAGCGCGGAGCGCTCGGGAACGTCGCAGAGCGGGCAAGTCACGGGAAGCGCGGAGAGCGCGGAGGGCTCGGGAGGTGCGCAGAGCGCGCCGAGCGAGGCGCGGGAGCGGCACGCCGAGCTCGCGGAGCTGCTTCAGGACGCCAACTGGCGCTACTACGTGCTCGACTCGCCCACGGTGAGCGACGCCGAGTACGACGGCTGGATGCGGGAGATCCTCGCCCTGGAGGAGAGGCATCCCGACCTGCGGACGCCTGACTCGCCCACGCAGAACGTGGGAGCGCCGATCTCCACCGAGTTCGCCCCCGTCACCCATCTCCAGCGCATGGAGAGCCTCGACAACGCCTTCGACGACGTCGACCTCGCCGCCTGGCAGGCCAGGGCGGAACGGCTCATCGAGGCCGACCCCGGGCCCTACCTGTGCGAGCTGAAGATCGACGGCCTGGCCGTGGCGCTCGTGTACGAGAAGGGCCGCCTGGTGCGCGGCGCGACCCGGGGCGACGGGCGCACCGGCGACGACATCACCCCTAACGTCCGCACGCTAGGCGACGTGCCCGACCGCCTGACCGGGGACGACGTGCCCAACCTGCTGGAGGTCCGCGGCGAGGTCTTCCTGCCGGTCGAGGGCTTCAAGAAGCTGAACGAGCAGCTCATGGACGCGGGCAAGCCGCCGTTCGCCAACCCGCGCAACTCGGCCGCGGGCTCGCTGCGGCAGAAGGACCCGCGCGTCACCGCGCAGCGGCCGCTCCGGATGATCGTCCACGGCGTGGGCAAGTGGGAGGGCGGCGGGCCGCTGCCCGGCACCCAGTCGGCGGTCTACGAGCGGCTGCGCGACCTCGGCCTCCCGGTCAGCGACCGCTACAGGGTCGTGGAGAGCCTCGAAGAGATCCGCGGGTTCGTCGCCCACTACAACGAGCACCGGCACGATCCCGAATACGAGATCGACGGGGTGGTCGTCAAGATCGACCGGATTCCCGTGCAACGGCAGCTCGGATCGACCAGCAGGGCGCCTCGCTGGGCGATCGCGTTCAAGTACCCGCCCGAGGAGGTCACCACGAAGCTCCTCGACATCCAGGTCGGTGTGGGCAGGACCGGCCGGGTCACGCCGTTCGGCGTGATGAAGCCGGTGGTGGTGGCGGGGTCGACCGTGGAGCGCGCGACGCTGCACAACGCCTCGGAGGTGGCGCGCAAGGGCGTGCTCATCGGCGACACCGTGGTGCTGCGCAAGGCGGGCGACGTCATCCCCGAGATCGTCGGTCCGGTCGTCGACCTGCGGCAGGGCGGCGAGCGGGAGTTCGTCATGCCCACGCACTGCCCGGAGTGCAGAACCGCATTGGCCTACGAGCGGGAGGGCGACGCCGACCTGCGCTGCCCGAACGCCCGCTCGTGCCCCGCGCAACTCCGTGAGCGGATCTTCTTCGCGGCCGGGCGCAACGCGTTCGACATCGACGGGCTGGGCTATGTGGCCGCGACCGCGCTGACCCAGCCGCTGCCGCCGCAGGAGCCGCCGGTCCGCACCGAGGCCGACCTGTTCGACCTGACGATCGACAAGCTGCTGCCGATCAGGTCCGTGGTCCGCGACGCCGACACGGGCCTGCCGAAGACCGATCCGGAGACCGGCGAGCCGAAGGTGGTCTCGTTCTTCGCCAACATGTCCGGCGAGCCGAGCAAGCACGCGGAGCTGATCCTCCAGCAACTGGAGGAGAAGAAGGACCAGCCGCTGTGGCGGGTGCTCGTGGCGCTGACGATCCGGCACATCGGGCCGCCGACGGCCCGCGCCCTGGCGGACGAGTTCCGTTCGATCGACGCTATCGCCAAGGCGTCGGAGGAGGAGCTCGCGGCGGTGGAGGGCATCGGCCCGAGGGTCGCCGCCACGATCAAGGAATGGTTCGAGGTCGACTGGCATCGGGAGATCATCGAGAGATGGCGGGCCGCCGGAGTCCGGATGGCCGACGAGTCGGCGGCCGACGAGGGGCCGCGCCCCCTTGAGGGGCTGACGTTCGTCGTCACCGGCACGCTCGCGGACTTCAGCCGCGATGAGGCGAGCGAGGCCATCACCGCCCAGGGGGGCAAGGTCACCTCGTCGGTGTCAAAGAAGACCGGCTTCCTCGTGGTGGGGGACAACCCCGGCTCGAAGTACGACAAGGCGGTCAAGGCCGGCGTTCCCATCCTTAACGAGGAGGGCTTCCACACGCTTCTCCGTGAGGGCCCGGACGCCGCCCGCGCCGCCGCCGTCACCCCCGAGGAGTGACTCGACGCCCGGAGCGCCCGGGCACTCGGAGTCGCCGCGAGTCGGATCAGCGGCGAGGCGTACGGCTGCCGTGACGGCCCCGGGCCGTCATGGCCAGGCGGCCAGCAGCTCTTCGGGGCCCCAGTGCGCGGCGAGCGGCAGGTTGTCGTCGACACCCGACCGGGAGACGGCCACCAGCGCGGTTTTCGTGTCGGCGCCGGGGACGGCGAGCAGGTCGCGCACCAGGCTCTCGTACTCGTGCCGCCCGAACGACGCGTTCTCCAGCCACTTGATCGAGCCGACGAAGTGGACGTGCCGCGCGACCGGCTCGCGGTCGGCCCCGACGAGATCGATCTCGGGGTTGTTCTGACGGTTCCACCAGCCTCCGACGGCCTCGGTCTCGGGCCATCGGTCGTCCGGCAACAGTCGCAGCAGGGCCTCCCGGACCACAGGCTCGACGGCGCGGCCACGCCAGGAGGTCCAGGAGCGTTCGATGGAGGCCAGGACACGCTCCCCCCGGCCGCGCTCGACCAGCGGAATGCCCCGGTCGAGGAAGGCGAGCCAGAACCGCAGATACGGATCGGCGATGCGGTAGCGCTTGTTCTTGGTGTCCGGCTTGGCTGAGAGGGGAGCGTCGACGGCCAGCACCCGCTTGCCGACGAGGGTGGACAGCAGCGGGGAGAGCGTGCCGGAGGCCAGCGGAGTCGCGCCGCCCGCCTCGGTGGCGATGGAGGAGAACGTGCGCTCTCCGCTGCCCACCGCCGACAGAACCGCCCGAGAGTGGGAGGTCTCGGGAAACTCTCCCAGCAACGACAGCTCGCCGGCCATCAGCAGCGCGGACAGCGGATTGGCCAGCGACTCCCGCAGGTAGTCGACGCGGCTCATGCCTGGCCTCCATGCCTGGACCACCTCCGGGAAACCACCGGTGATCAGGTAGGCGTCGATGGCCTCGGCGGCGTTCAGACCGGTCATCACGGCCACGTCCGCGGGATGGAGCGGCTGGACGGTCATCTTCGCGGCGCGGCCGAAGAAGGGGCGGCCGTAGGACTGCAGGGCCTCCATCACCGACAGGTCGCTGCCGACGAGGATGAGCAGCACCGGCTTCTCGGACAGGTGCCGATCCCAGACCGTCTGCAACGCCCCTTCGAACTCGCGGTCCTGCTCCACCAGCCACGGCACCTCGTCGATGACCGCGATGCTCGGCCTGTCATCGGGCACGGCCAGGGCCAAGGTGCGCAGCGCCTGGTTCCAGTCCGCCGCCTGTACTCCGGCGACCAGTTCCGCACCGGGCAAGGCGGACTGTCCGAGCATGCCGACGAAGTCGGCGCGCTCGGTCACCGGATTGCGCCCCCTGGTGGCCTGGAAGACCACAGACGGGACACCGGAGCGATCGCAGAACTCCTGAACCAGCCGCGACTTCCCCACCCGGCGGCGGCCCATCATGATCACCGCACGACCGCGAGTGCCGCCCTGCCCGTCCCTCACCTGTCGCAGCTGCCCGTCGAGCAGCTCGAGGTCGGCAGCCCGGCCCTTGAAGTCCATTGGTCGTCCCGCACATACGTAGAACCAATCTAACGTAGATGCGATCTTACATTATTGGGTTCGGGTGTTTCCTGGGCGCCGAGAACCGGCAAGCCAGACGCCCCGGTCCCGTGCGAACCGGGGTGCGCTGTCGCCCGGGTGGCTGCCCGAAGCGCCAACCTCAGGAGTTGATGGGGGCGCTTGACTCGATGAGGTTGTCGAAGGCGAGGGCGGCCATGGAGGGTCTGTCGGCGAAGAGTCCGTCCAGCAGGCGGATGAGGTCGTCGCCCGCGGCGTTCTGGAGGCGGCTCACCTCGATCGCGTCGACCTGGGTGTAGGCCCAGAAGCTGACTTTCGACCCGCGACCGTCGATGCAGTCGAAAACGTAGAGCCTGCCGTCCTGTTCGATCAGTCCCGCGGTGGGCGGGTCGCATTCCTCGTAGATCTCGACCACACGGGTGTCGGAAGTAGGCCGCCAGGGGCGCTCTCCGATCTGCAGCCGGATCGGGTCACTCCCTCGCCGCCTGAAGGGGCGCAGCTCGACCACTTTGCCGTCGATCGCGTCGCGCCGGCTTGCCTGCTCTTCGCACAGGGCGTCGTCACCCATGAGCACCTACTGGGGGAGTAGTGACGGTAGTTGCATGACATCCTAAACGCTTCGCTGTCAATCGATCACCCAATGTGAGTGACGATGGATAAAGCGAAGGCGTGCCGTACGGCTGGGGAGGACCGTACGGCACGCCTGGTTTCACGCGGTGATCAGGAAGCGGTGCAGCTCAGCGGGTTGGGGGTGGAGGGGGTTCCGCTGGAGTTGCCGAGGAAGCCGAACGTGGTGCTGGCACCCGGGGCGAGGTTCCCGTTCCAGTTCAGGTTCGAGGCCGTGATGCTGGTGGTGCCGGTCAGGTTGGCGTTCCACGACTGGGTGATGGACTGCCCGCCGGGCATGTTCCACTTGACCGTCCAGTTGCTGATCGCCGAGGAGCCCGCGTTGGTCACGGCGACCTCACCCTGGAAACCGCCGCCCCACGCGCTGACGACCTTGTAGACCGCCGTGCAGCCCTTGTCGCCGGTGAAGGTCGGCGACGCCGAAGGCGAGGCGGAGGGCGACCGGGTGGGCGAAGTGGACGGAGAGGGGGAGGGAGACGGGGAGGGCGACGGCGACTGAGACGGGGACCGCGTCGGCGAGGCCGACGGGGACTGCGGCGGGGTGTACGGGGCGGCGATCGCCAGGTCGTACGCCCGCTGCGGGACGAACTGACCGGCCGGGGCGATGCAGCCGTCGGACTCGCCCGGAGGCTTGACCCACAGGTACGCGGCGATCGCCGAGTCGCCGGTGTTGGTGGTGCTCCAGGTGCCGGTGGCGCGGCCGGCCGGGTCACACCACTCGCTGCCGACCGGGCCGTTGCCGTTGCGGCTGGTGTCGATCACGGCCTTCAGCCAGGACAGGCCGGTGGCCCCGATGACGTTCTTGGCGTAGGAGACCGTGGGGGAGGTGGACCGGTAGTTGGAGACGTTGAGCGAGATGCCGTCCGCGCTGTTGGCGATGTCGGCGCCCCGCAGGCGGTTGGCCATGTCGGAGGCGCCCACCCAGGCCTCGTTGCCCGCGTCGAAGTAGACCTTGACCTGCGAGGAGGTGGCCTTGAACTTCTTGCCGGCGTACGCCATGGAGGCCTGGACCTCGGCCTGCTGCGAGGAGTTCATGCAGTTCGGCATGATGGCCAGCGCGTCGGGCTCCAGGATGATGTAGGCCGGACGCCCGCCGAGGCCCGCGGCGACCTGGTCGATCCAGGCGCGGTACGACGCGTGGTCGGGAGCGCCACCCGCGCTCGCGCCGCCGCAGTCGCGGTTCGGCATCTCGTAGACCACCATGATCGGGATCTTGCCGGCCGCCGCCGCCGCGCCCACGTAGGCGTCGACCTGGCTGCGCACTGCAGAGGGGTTGTAGCTGGCGAACCAGCGGCCCTGCGGGACGGCGGCGATGCGGTCCCGGATCACCGCGGTCTTGCTGTCATTGGGGTTGGCGGCGACCCACTTGGCGGCGCTGGTCGTCGGGTCCACGTAGAAAACGGAGTCGGCGGCCTGGGCCGCGGTGGAGGTCACAACGGCCGCTCCCACCGCGGCCGTGGTGGCCGCAGCGAGAATGGCCGCCGTCAAGGGCCTTCTGCGAGACATGGAATTACTCCGTCCGGTAATGTGGGAGCGCTCCCACAGTTCCCTCGGATCGTAGGGACCGGGACGGGGGTCCAAGAAGGGCCGATGTGAGTTCGGCTGGACGATCAACCTAATAGGCGCAGGCGGGCGGGGGAATGGGCGCGTGGATCACTTGAAACTTTCACCACGAGTCCGGCCGTGCCGTGATTTCTCCGGAAATCATGGTGACTCAGTGTGCCCAACCGGTTTCGCGAAGTGGCCCACAGGCCGTACCCTCCGATAGTGACCTCTTGGGGGGTTTCTTACCTATGACGCTTTCACGCGGTCTCATGCCGCTCACCGGGGTGCCACGCGTTCTCCTCCCGGCCGCCGACCTGGGCGAACTGAGTGTGCCCGTCGACACCCGGGACACCGGACCACGCCCCGGATCGCCTTTATGGGCGTACCTCACGGTGGTCAGCGCCGCCGGCGTCTCCGCGCTCGCCATCGCCGAGTTCGGGCTGGGCGCCGGCCCGCTGGCCGAGGCCGCGCGCACCCCGTTGTTCTGGATGCTGACCGTCCTCGTGGTCCTCGGCGAGCTGCGTCCGATCATGTTCAGCTCCTCGACGCTGGTCGGGGGCACGCCGACCTCCACGATGTTCACCTTCGCCGTGCTCATGTACCAGGGCCTGCCGACGGCGGCGCTGATGCAGGCGGTCGCCGTGGTGGTCAGCGGGCTGGTGCACCGCAGGGCCTGGCACCGGGTGCTGTTCAACCTCGCCCAGGTGACCCTCGCCTGCACGGCCGCGGCCGGCGCCCTGGCCGCGTTCGGCGCGCACCCGGGGCCGCGCTCGCCGTGGACGCCCGACGGCATGGACATCCCCGCCATCGCGCTGGCCGCCGCGGCGTACTTCGTGGTCCGCGCCGTCCTGGTCTGCCAGGCGGTGGCGCTGCACGAGCGCCGCCCCCTGCTCCGGGTGATGAAGGCCTCGATCGGCCCGCAGGCGCTCGTCTACGGGACGCTGCTCGGCCTCGCGCCGCTGGTCGTGGTGGTGATGGCGCATTCCCCCGCGCTGGTACCGCTGTTCGTCGCGCCGCTGGCCGCCGTCCACTGGACCGCGACGCTCTCGCTCCGCCGCGACCACCAGGCGACGCACGACGGGCTCACCGGCCTGCCGAACCGCAAGATCCTGATCGTACGCACGGAGGAGGCGCTGGCCGAGGCGCGCGCGCACGAGCGGGTGGGGCTGCTGCTGCTCGACCTCGACCGCTTCAAGGAGGTCAACGACACGCTCGGCCACCCGGTCGGCGACCGGCTGCTGCAGATCGTGGCCCACCGGCTCACCCACAGCGTACGGCCGGGCGACGTGGTCGCCCGCCTCGGCGGGGACGAGTTCGCGGTGCTGCTCCCGTCCATCAGGGACGCGCAGGCGGCAAGGGAGGTCGCGTCGCGGCTGCGGGTCGCGCTGACCGAGCCGGTACGTCTCGAGGGCATGACGTTCGACCTCGACGCGTCGGTCGGCATCGCGCTCTATCCCGACCACGCCCCGGACTTCGAGCTGCTGATGCAGCGCTCCGACGTCGCGATGTACCTCGCCAAGGAGGGCCGCACCGGCGTCGAGTTCTACCTGCCGGGCAAGGACCGCAACTCGCCCGAGCGGCTGAGCCTGCTCGGCGACCTGCGGCGGGCGATCGACGCCGACGAGCTGGAGCTCCACTATCAGCCCAAGGTGAGCCTGGAGGACGGCAGAGTCGAGGGTGTCGAGGCGCTGCTGCGCTGGTGGCACCCGGTGCGCGGGCCGATCTCGCCCGCCGAGTTCATCCCGCTGGCCGAGCAGTCGTACCTCATGCGCGAGCTCACCCAGCACGTGATCGGGAAGGCGCTGCGGCAGGCGGCGCGCTGGTGGCACGCGGGCCTGGACGTGCCGGTCTCGGTGAACGTGTCGGCCCGCGACCTGCTCGACTCGGGCCTGCCCGAGCAGCTGGAGGCGGGGCTGGAGAAGCTGGACCTGCCGCCGGAGGCCATCCGGCTGGAGGTCACCGAGCGCATCCTGATGACCGACCAGGCCTACAGCGCCGAGGCCATCCGCACGCTGGCCGGGCTCGGCGTCCAGCTCTCGCTGGACGACTTCGGCACCGGCTACTCCTCCCTGGTCCGGCTCCAGCGGCTCCCGGTCTCCGAGGTCAAGATCGACGCGTCGTTCGTACGGCGGCTCGGGGAGCCGGGGGACGACGAGCGGATCGTCCGCTCGATCATCGACCTCGTCCGGTCCCTCGGGCTGAGGTCGGTCGCCGAGGGCGTCGAGTCGCCCGAGATCGCGGAGTCGCTGCGGGAGATGGGCTGCCACGCGGGGCAGGGGTGGTGGCTGGGCAAACCCATGTCCGCCGCCGATGCCACCACCTGGCTGCGCGACCGGCTCGGCGCCGCCCTGGGCTCCGCGGGTGACACCCGGCTCGCCTCGCACTGAATCGCCTCGGGCCCGCCGGTGGGAAAGCTCGTATTAAGACCGTGTGACGCGGCGTCGCCGGGTCGGCCGCGCTCGGCGGCGAGCCCTAGGATGGGTGGGTCCAATCTCCATCATGAAACGGGTTCGACGACTCATGTCCGCCATAACCCGCGATGAGGTCGCTCACCTCGCCCGGCTGTCCCGGCTGGCACTGGCCGACGACGAGCTCGACCACTTCGCCGCCCAGCTCGACCAGATCGTCGGCGCCGTCGCCCGCGTCTCGGAGGTGGCGGCCGGCGACATCCCGCCGTCCTCGCACGCGCTGCCGCTGACCAACGTCTTCCGTCCCGACGCCGTACGGCCGGGTCTGACACCCGAGGGAGCCCTGTCCGGCGCGCCCGCGGTGGAGGACGACCGGTTCCGCGTGCCGCGGATCCTCGGGGAGGAAGAATGAGTTTGATCCGGAAGACCGCCGCCGAACTGGGCGCACTCATCGCCGCCCGCGAGGTCAGCGCCGTCGAGGTCGCCCAGGCCCACCTCGACCGGATCGCCGAGGTCGACGGCCGCGTCAACGCCTTCCTGCACGTCGACGCCGAGTCGACGCTGGCCCAGGCCCGCCAGGTGGACGAGCGCCTGGCCGGGGGCGAGAGCCCCGGCCCGCTGGCCGGGGTGCCCATCGCGCACAAGGACGTGTTCACCACGGCCGACATGCCGACGACGGCCGGTTCGAAGATCCTCGAAGGCTGGCGCCCGCCGTACGACGCGACCGTGACCGGCCGGCTGCGCGCGGCCGGGCTGGTGATCCTGGGCAAGACGAACCTCGACGAGTTCGCCATGGGGTCGTCCACGGAGAACTCGGCGTACGGGCCGACGCACAACCCGTGGGACCTGTCCCGGATCCCGGGCGGTTCGTCGGGTGGCTCGTCGGCCGCGGTGTCCGCCTACGAGGCGCCGCTCTCCACCGGCACCGACACCGGCGGCTCGATCCGCCAGCCGGCCGCGGTGACCGGCATCGTCGGCATGAAGCCGACGTACGGGGGCTCGTCCCGCTACGGCCTGATCGCGTTCGCGTCCTCGCTCGACACGCCCGGGCCGTTCGCCCGCACCGTGCTCGACGCGGCGCTGCTGCACGAGGCGTTCTCCGGCCACGACCCGCTCGACTCGACCTCCGTCGACGCGCCGGTGCCGCCGGTGGTGGAGGCCGCGCGGCAGGCCGACGTGGCGGGCATGCGGATCGGCGTGGTCAAGGAGTTCGCCGGGGAGGGCTACCAGCCCGGCGTGCTCGCCCGCTTCCACGAGGCCGTCGACCTGCTGGAGTCGCTCGGGGCCAAGGTCGTCGAGGTCTCCTGCCCGGCGTTCTCCTACGCGCTGCCCGCGTACTACCTCATCGCGCCGTCGGAGTGCTCGTCCAACCTGGCCCGCTTCGACGCCATGCGGTACGGCCTGCGGGTCGGCGACGACGGCACCCGCAGTGCCGAGGAGGTCATGGCGCTCACCCGCGCGGCCGGCTTCGGACCCGAGGTCAAGCGGCGCATCATGCTCGGCACGTACGCTTTGTCGTCGGGCTACTACGACGCCTACTACGGGCAGGCGCAGAAGGTCCGCACGCTGATCATGCGTGACTTCGAGGCGGCCTTCCAGCAGGTGGACGCGCTGGTCTCGCCGACCACGCCGACCACCGCGTTCCCGATCGGGGAGCGGGCCGACGACCCGATGGCGATGTACCTCGCCGACCTGTGCACGATCCCGACCAACCTGGCCGGAAACGCCGCGATCTCGGTGCCGTGCGGCCTGGCGGACGAGGACGGCCTTCCGGTCGGGCTCCAGGTCATGGCCCCGGTCCTCGCCGACGACCGCTGCTACCGGGTCGGCGCGGCCGTGGAGAAGGCCTTCGAGAGCCGGTGGGGCGGCCCGCTGCTGTCCCGCGCGCCCGCGCTCTGACCGCCGAGGGGAGGGGAACGGCGGCATGATCACCCGCATCGAGATCGACGGCTTCAAGTCCTTCGAGAACTTCGCCATCGATCTGCCGCCGTTCCTCGTGCTCATCGGCACCAACGCCAGCGGCAAGTCGAATCTCCTCGACGCGTTGAACTTCATCTCGGTCGCTGTGACCCGCGGTGTGGACGCGGCGGTGGCGGAAGTACGTGGCGACCCTCGTGGCCTGTTTCGCAGGCGCGGAGACGGCACGCGCGCAGACCGGATGAGCTTCGCTCTCGAGTTCCTTCTCGCCGAGCTACCCCAGGGAGTGCCGGTTCACTGGCGATACGAAGTGGATCTTTCCTGGGCGGAGCCGGAGGACGCGCTCGAGGGAATCGTCGCCCTCAAGCAGCGACTCTGGGGGCCGCACGGGAACGAGATCGCCCTGGAGATCTCGCCTGAACTCCAGACCCGCCTTCCCAAGAGGGAGCCGGGCCTGCTGGAACTCGTGCTGTTCCACAAGAACGCCGGTCCGGTGGCGGCGAACGACCGCCTCGTCCTGCGCCACCTGTGGGACGAATTCGCGAGGATGCGATTCCTGCATCTAGAGGCGGGAAGCCTGCGCCGGGCGAGCGAATTGGGCGGTCCCTCCCACTTGGACTCGACGGGCAGGGACCTGCCGAATTATCTGCGCTCACTGGCGCGGGAGACGGCCTCGGACAATCTCCCGCTGGGCGTCCTCGGCGAGATCAAGATGCATCTGGTCGGACTGGTCAGAGAGATCAGCGACTTTCAGATCGTCGAGGACGAGCGGCGACGGGATGTCCGGTTGGAGTTCTCCTCTCCTTACGAGAAGGGGCTGGACGCGGAGTTCGCCTCCGACGGCACACTCCGCATGCTGGCCATTCTGGCCGCTCTGCACGATCGGGGGACGGTTGCGGTCGAGGAGCCGGAGAACGGTGTCTTTCCGGAGAGGCTGCGGCAGCTCCTGCGTCTGGCGACCGGGCTCGTCACGGGGGGCACGGAAGCCGCCGCATCGAGTGCGGGAGAGGCCCCTCACCGCCAGGTGATCTTCACGAGTCACTCTCCGGTGGTGCTCGACGCGGTGCCCCGCGAGAACATCGCGTTCCTCGATATGACCACCGTCCTGGAGGGCGGTGTCGCCAGCCGGGTAAGCCGTGTACGACGACTGCGCGAGGACGCCGGCTCGGTGCGTGTGGACGGCGAGCGATGGCCGCGGGTCACGGATTCGGAACTCGACAGGTTTCGCGCCGGGGTGGAGGAGCCGGTCTGATGCGGAGCCTGAGCTGCGTTCTCATCAGGGAGGGGCCGTCGGACGATTGGTTCCTGCCGATCCTGCTGCGCCGGGCCCTGGAGGAACTCGTCATCGAGAGCTTCCCGGCCTGCCGGGAGGTGCAGGAGGTGCGCAGCCTGCCGAAGGCGGGCAACCAGAGTCCTGAGCCCGTGCTCAGGGCCCTGGAGGGGGAACGGGGAACGTTCGACGTGGTTCTGTATCACCACGACGGCGCCCCTCCGGCCAAGTCGGGCCCTGTGCTGGAACGCATGCGGCAGACTTGGAAGGCGAGCGACTTCGAGGAACCGCTGGTGGCTGTCGTACCGATGAGGGAGACGGAGGCCTGGGTGCTCGCCGACGAGGCGGCTCTCGTGAGGGTGCTCAACGTGCGCAAGCTCGGCCGGACGGTCGTGACCGGGCCGGAAGTAGAGTCCTGCCGCACTCCGAAGGCCGTCATCGACACGCTGCTCGGTGAAGCCGGTTTCAATCCGAACGGAAGCGGCGTGCTCCAGAACTTCTATGTGTCGGTGGCGGAGAACGCCGCCATCGGCGAACTGCGGAAGGTGTCCGCCTTCCGGCAATGGTGGGATGACATGATCGAGGCATTGGAAGGACTGGGTTACCAGCATGGCTGATATCGCGACGCTCATGCCGTACGACGAGGCGCTGGAGCGCTTCGAGCCGGTGCTGGGGCTGGAGACGCACGTCGAGCTGGGCACCGCGTCGAAGATGTTCTGCGGCTGCCCGACGGCCTTCGGAGCACCGCCGAACACGCAGGTCTGCCCGGTCTGCCTGGCGCTGCCCGGCTCGCTGCCGACGGCCAACGAGCAGGCGATCGAGTCGACGATCAGGATCGGCCTCGCGCTGAACTGCACCATCGCGACGTGGTGCAGGTTCGCCCGGAAGAACTACTTCTATCCGGACATGCCGAAGAACTACCAGATCAGCCAGTACGACGAGCCGCTGTGCGTCGACGGCTACCTCGACGTGGAGGTGGACGGCCGGACCGTCCGCGTGGAGATCGAGCGGGTGCACCTGGAGGAGGACACCGGCAAGTCCACCCATGTCGGCGGTGCGACCGGGCGCATCCACGGCGCCGACTACTCGATCGTCGACTACAACCGCGCGGGCATCCCGCTCGTCGAGATCGTGACCAAGCCCATCGCGGGCACCGACCGGCTCGCCCCCGAGATCGCCCGTGCGTACGTGACCGAGCTGCGCGAGCTGATGCGCTCGCTCGGCGTGTCGGACGTGCGGATGGAGCAGGGCTCGCTGCGCTGCGACGTGAACGTCTCGCTGATGCCGCGCGGCGCGTCCGAGTGGGGCACCCGTACGGAGACCAAGAACGTCAACTCGCTGCGCAGCGTCGAGCGCGCGGTGCGCGGCGAGATCGAGCGCCAGGCGGGCGTCCTCGCCGCGGGCGGCCGGATCGTGCAGGAGACCCGCCACTTCCACGAGGACACCGGGCAGACGACCTCCGGGCGGTCGAAGGAGGAGGCGCAGGACTACCGCTACTTCCCCGAGCCCGACCTGCTGCCGATCGCGCCCGACCCGGCCTGGGTCGAGTCGCTCAAGGCCGCGCTGCCCGAGCTTCCGTCGGCCCGGCGCAGGAGGCTGCAGGACGAGTGGGGCGTGTCCGACCTGGACATGGCCGCCATGCACAACGCCGACGCGATCGACCTGGTCGAGGCGACCGTGGCCGCCGGAGCCCCGGCCGCCGACGCCCGCAAGTGGTGGATGGGCGAGCTGGCCCGGCGGGCCAACGAGTCGGCGACGACCCTCGCCGACCTGCCGATCACCCCGGCGCAGGTCGCCCGGGTGACGGAACTGGTCGCCTCCGGCGCGCTCAACGACAAGCTGGCCCGTCAGGTGCTGGAGGGCGTGCTGGCCGGTGAGGGCGGCCCGGACGAGGTCGTGGACAAGCGCGGGCTCCAGGTCGTCAGCGACGAGGGCGAGCTCATGTCGATCATCGATCAGGTGCTCGCGGACAACGCCGACGCGGCGGAGAAGGTGCGCGGCGGGAAGATCGCGGCCGTGGGCGCGCTGGTCGGCGGAGTGATGAAGGCCAGCCGCGGCAAGGCGGACGCGGGCCGCGCCCGTGAGCTGATCCTGGAGCGGCTCGGCGTCCAGGGGTAGTGAGCGTCCCGCGCCGCCCGCCGCGTAAGCGGTCGTCCGGCGCGGCGTTCGCTGTCCGGGTGACGCGCGCGTCGCGGCCCGGCGTTCTCGCCCATGCGCGCGCCGCCCGGGCCGGCTCCGCCGTGCGCGGGGCTGTGATCGGTCGAGCGGCAAAGGCGTGCGCGCTCCACGGAAAGAGCAGCAGAGCTGTTGCTTCCGGAGATATCCAGCGGAGGGTGTTTTAGGGTTAACTGATCGGAGTTGACCTTGAGCCTGAGGAGAGCGAGGCGTGCGTAACGCCGGAGCGTCCGTCGACCCGCCAACGGATCCCCCGGATCCGTCCGGGACCGCGCCCGCCCCGCCGCGTGTCCACCCGGTGCGCCGGGCCACGTCCCTGCCTCGGGGGGTGTCGGCGCTGCCCAAGGGGGTGTCGGCCGACATCTTCGCCGAACCGCCCGCCCCCGCGCCGCCCGCGTCCCGGCCGTCCGGCGCGGGCGCCGCTCCGCCGCCGGCGCCGGCGATCGAGCCGTGGCCGGTTCCGGACCGCACCGTCCGGGAGGAACCGGTCGTCGTCGGGACACCGGACCTCGACCTGCTCGACCCGCCGAAGAAGGGCGGCGTTCTCCGCCGCACGCTGATCGGCCTGGTGGCGCTGCTCGTCGTGCTCTATGTCGTGCCCGCCCTCACCATGGCCGGGAAGGTCCTGCCCGGCACCAGCGTGCTCGGCGTGGACATCGGCGGCCAGAGCCGGGCCGAGGCCGCCGCCACCCTCAACGAACGGTTGTACGCCCAGACCAGGACACCCGTGATCGTACGGCAGGGGACGCGGCGACTGACGGTGAGCCCGCGGGACGCCGGTCTCTCGCTCGACGTCGATGAGACGATCGGCCGGGCGGTGACCGGTTTCCCGAGCCCGTGGGCGGTGTGGGCCGCGCTCACCGGCAGCCGTGAGGTGGAGCCCGCGGTGTCGGTCGACCGGCGTCGCCTCGACGACCTGGTGGCGGACATCGCCGAGCGGCTGGAGAACCCGGCGCGGGAGGGCGGCGTCTCGTTCGACGGGGTCACCCCGGTCCCGGTCTATCCCCGGGTGGGTCGCCTGGTCGACCGGAAGCTCACGGCCGAGCAGATCGTCAAGGGGTACCTCGATCCCGAGATCGTCGTCGTGGCCCCCACCCTGCGGGACCTCCCGCACATCACCCGCGCCGAGGTGCACCGCGCCCTGCGCTGGGCGGGCCGGGCGGTGTCCGCGCCGCTCACGCTGACCAGCGGGACCGGCTCCGTCTCGCTGCCGCCGGCCGTGCTGGCGCGGCACCTGAGGTTCACGCCGGACGGCGCGGTCCTGCGTCCCCGCTTCGACGCCGTCGCGGCGGTCGCCCCCGTCACGCCGAGACTGCTCGATCCCGGGCGGGCGTCCCGCGACGCCTCCTTCACGATCAGGGGCGGACGGCCGGCACTGGTCGGCGGGAGGCCGGGGGAACGGGTCGACACCGACCGCCTCGCGGCCGACGTGGTGACCGCCCTCGGCGCCGGCGATCGTACGGTGGCCGTGCGGGTCGTGGACGGGCCGCCTCGGAGCGGCGACGACGACGTGCTCCGCATGGGGATCAAGGAGGAGGTCGGCCGTTTCACGACCTCCTACGCCTGCTGCCCCCAGCGCGCCGGCAACATCCGGGCCGCGGCCGCGCTCCTGGACGGCCGCCTGGTCCGCCCGGGGGAGACCTTCTCCTTCAACGAGGCGCTCGGGCGGCGCGACGTGGACGCGGGTTTCGACGGCATCGTCCCGACGATGATCGACGGACGGGCCGGCACCGACGCGCCGGGCATGTCCCAGGTCGCGACCACCCTGATGAACGCCGTGATCCGGGCCGGGTTCCAGGTCGCCGAGCACACTCCGCCCGAGGTCCACGCCCCGCAGCTGCCGGTCGGCACCGAGGCCGCGGTGTCCTTTCCCGATCCGGACCTGCGGTGGAAGAACGACTCGCCGTACGGGGTGTTCGTCCAGGCGTCGGCCACCGGCACGTCGCTGGCCATCGCGTTGTGGAGCACCCGCCGGTACGCGGTGGACCTGCAGGGACCGGTCTCCGGCACCCGGGTCAAGCTGCCGACGATGACCGGGCACGGGCCCGGCTGCGTCGAGGCGCCGGGGCAGCCCGGGTTCACCGCCACAGTGACCCGTGTACTGAGGCAGGGCGGCGAGGTCGTCTCCCGGCAGACCTTCCGGACCTCCTACCAGGCCCAGGCCAAGGTCGTCTGCCGTGCTGCCAAGGCACGCGGCGGCGGCAGCGGATCAGGACAAGGCCAGGGACAAGGTCAAGGTCAGGGACAAGGCCAAGGCCAGGGGCAGGGCCACGGATCAGGACGAGGGAGCGGTGGGGGCAACCACCAGAATGCGGTCGTCGCCGTCCCTGGGAGAGCCCCGTCCGTCGCGGTTGCTGGTGCTCACCCACAGGGCGCCGCCGGGCGCGGCGGCCACCGCGCGCAGCCTGCCGTACTCGCCTTCGTATAGCGCGGTGGGCCGCCCGGCGCGCCCTGACCCGTCCACCGGGACCCGCCAGAGTCGCTCGCCGCGCAGGGCGGCGGCCCACAGCGCGCCCCCCGCGTACGCGAGACCGGACGGCGACGCCTGGTCGGTCGACCAGGTCAGCAGGGGATCGGCGTATCCGGGACGGCCGCCCACTCCCTCGACCTCCGGCCAGCCGTAGTTCCGGCCCTTCTCGATGAGGTTGATCTCGTCGTAGGTGTTCTGGCCGAACTCGGTGGCGTACATGTGGCCGCGTTCGTCCCAGGCGAGCCCCTGCACGTTGCGGTGGCCGTACGACCAGACCAGCGTCCCGAAGGGGTTGCCCGGGGCGGGCCGGCCGTCGGCGGTCATGCGCAGGATCTTGCCGCCCAGCGCGTTCCGGTCCTGGGCCATGCCGCGCTCCCCGGTCTCCCCGGTCGAGGCGTAGAGGTAGCCGTCGGGCCCGAAGGCGAGGCGGCCCCCGTTGTGGATGGCCCCCTTCGGGATGCCGCTGACGATCACCCGGCGCTCGGAGAGCCGTCCGTCGTAGCGGTAGCGGACGATCCTGTTGTCGCCGCCGGAGGTCAGGTAGACGAAGACGTGGTGGTCGCTCGCGTAGCGGGGCGACACGGCCACACCCAGCAGGCCGCCCTCGCCGGCCGCGGACACCCCCTCGATCACTCCCGCCTCCCGGACCCCGCCTTCCGGCGTGATCCGCAGGAGCCGCGCCGACTCGCGTTCGGTCACCAGCGCGTCGCCGCCGGGCAGGAACGCGATCGCCCAGGGAACCGAGAGGCCGCGGACCAGCGTGCGCGGCCTGGCCGGGGCGACGGCGGTCGCGGCGCCGTCCGGGCCGGTCCCCGTGTCCGCGCCGGGGCTGCCTGAGCCGCCGGAGCCGCCGGGGCTGCCCGAGCCGCCGGTGGCGCTCGCGGCGGGTAGCGGCGGGGGAGTCCTGCCCGCCTCTCCGGCCTGCCCGCACCCCGCGACCACCGGCAGAGCGACCGCCAGCAGCGCCGCCGCCGACAGGGCCGTGCCCGCGCCGTGCCTGTCCGTCATCACGCGACCTCCTCGTCCATCCCTACTCGCGGGCCGTCGCGATGGTTCCCTAGGTTGTTACGTGTGAACATCTGGGTCGCCTCACAGGACATCGCCGACGATCTGTCCAGCCTGCCGGACGGGCTGCCCGTCCTCGACCGGAAGGTCTACGACGGGACGGGCCCGCTGCCGGGACCGCCCGAGGAGGTGGAGATCTGGGTGCCGCCGCTGGTCCCGGTGCCGGGCATCCCCGGCCTGCTGAACCGCATGGGCAACCTCCGCCTGCTGCAGACCGTCACCGCGGGAGTCGAGCCGTACCTGCCGCACCTCCCGCCGAAGGCGGTGCTGTGCAACGCGCGCGGGGTCCACGACGCGGGTACGGCGGAGTGGGCCGTGGGTGCGATGATCGCGATGCGGCGGGACTTCCCCGGCTTCGTGGCCGCGCAGGCGCGTGGGGAGTGGAGCTACCACCACACCGGGGTCCTCGCCGACTCCACCGTGCTGATCGTCGGGTACGGCTCGATCGGCGAGGCGTTGGAACGGCGCCTGGCCGGGTTCGAGGTGGAGATCGTCCGGGTGGCCCGGACGGCCCGGGAGAACGTCCACGGCCAGGACGAGCTTCCCGCGCTGCTCCCGCACGCCGACGTGGTCGTGCTGCTCGTGCCCGCCACCGCGGGCACGTCCGGTCTGGTGGACGCGGAGTTCCTCGCCCGGATGAAGGACGGCGCGCTGCTGGTGAACGCGGCGCGCGGATCGGTGGTGGACGGCGACGCGCTGCTGGCGGAACTGCGGGCGGGCAGGTTGCTGGCGGCCCTCGACGTGACGCCGGTCGAGCCGCTGCCCTCCGATCACCCGCTGTGGACCGCGCCGGGAGTCTTCATCACGCCGCACGTGGCGGGAAGCACCCCCGCCTCCGTCCGGCGTATCCGCGTACTGGTACGCGAGCAGATCATCCGTCATCTGGCGGGCCGGCCCCTCGCTAACATGATCACCGGGCATTACTGACCGCTCCGTTAAGGATTCCGGAACGTGGCTGCGCCGTGACCTGCGGTGCGTAGGGTGAGGCTCATCGTGCACGGCTTGGTTATCAGATCGGTGACGACTCGTCGGTTGTCCTCCTCTCGATCAGCGGCTGTGCGCACACTGGCCATGTGACAGGGAGAGTAAAGCCGAGTCGGGGACGGGAGGGGCAGTGACGGCACACCCCACCGGAACCGGCGACGCTGAGGCGACTCCGGACCCCGCCGAAACCCCGGGAGGCACCTCCGCCACGGGTGAGGCGGCGACAGGTGCAGAGGCGACGCACGTGAACGTCAGGAGAGACCCCAGGGTCCCCCTCACCACCGCCGCCGGGCTCGGCGCGGTGGCGATCGTCGTGGCCCTGGTCACCGGGGGCTCCGCCCCGGTGGTGACCGCGGTCGCGGGAGTCGTCACCGGTCTTCTCGCGGCGGTGTCACTGATCATGGCCGCCTCCCGTGTGACTCCCGGTCACCGGCGCCAGCCCGCCGCCTGGCGGTGGATGACCGCCGGATCGCTCACCTGGCTCCTCGGCGTGGGCGTCCGCCCGGTGGCCGACGGCACGCCCTTCGTGCTCACCTTCGCCGACCTGCTCATACTCGCCGGATCCGTGCTGCTCGCGATCGGCTGCGGCCTCTCGGTGAAACCCCCGGCGTACACGCGGGGGGTGATCCGCCAGGCCGCCGACGCCTATCTCGGCGCGGCGTCGGTGTTCGCCGTGGCCTGGGTCGCCGTCCTCGGCCCGGCGTTCCGCCGGGCCGAGGACACCGGCGCCTTCTTCGTCGCGCTCGCGCTCCCCGTGATCTGCCTGCTCGCGACCTGCGCGGTGACGCCCGCGGTGGCCGCGTCCCGGTCGGGCAACCGGGTGGTCGGGCTCACCGGCGTCGGAGTGCTCGCCGCGATAACCGTCGCGGAACTCGCGACCGCGCTCGCCCGGCTCGGCGGCGACCATCCGCCCCTCGTCGCCGGACTCCTCGTGCCCGCCCTGCTGCTCGTCCTCGCCGTCACGCCGTGGGTGGAGCAGGACCGGCCGGCGAGGCCGCTGACGGCGGCGCTGACCGCCGCCACCCCGCTGGTGCTGGTCGCCGTCGCGACGCTGGTCGCCACCCTGCACGCGATCGGGGGCAGCCGCGACGCCGCCCTGGCGGTCGTCGCCGCCTCGGTCGTGCTCGTCCTGCTCGGCCGCCTGTTCGTGCTGCTGGTCGAGACCGCGGGCATGCGCCGGCTCGTCGACGTGGGGGAGCAGCAACTGCGGCGGCTCGCCGAGAACACCGGCGACGTGGTGCTCGTCTGCGACCCCGAGGGGGTCGTCCAGGAGGCCGGTCCCGGCCTGGAGGCGACGTACGGCTACCGCCCGGAGGACCTCGCCTGCCGGCCGATCTTCGACTACGTCCATCCCGAGGACCTCCCGGCCGTGCAGGCGCTGCTCAGCCGCATGACGGACGAGGACGACGGGCCGGAGCAGGAGGGCGGCACCCGCGTCTCCTGCCGCTTCCGGGCCTCCGACGGCACCTGGCGGCCGACCGAGACGGTCGCCGCCCGCCACGTGCGCGACGACGACCTCGTCCTGGTCACGATCCGAGACCTCAGCGACCAGGTCGCCCTGCGTAACCAGGTCACCCATCTGACCTTCCACGACGGGGTCACCGGACTGCCCAACCGGGCCTACTTCGAGGAGCGGGCCCGCGACGTGCTCACGCGCCGCGGCGCGGTCGGCACCGCGGTGATCTTCCTCGACCTCGACGGCTTCACCGCCGTCAACGACTCCGTCGGGCATGCCAGCGGCGACCACCTGCTCGGCCAGGCCGCCCGCCGCCTGCGGTCGGCCGTACGGGCCGACGACACGCTGGCCCGGTGGGGCGGGGACGAGTTCGCGGTGCTCCTGGAGGGCGGCGCGTCAGGCGGCATGTCCGGGGGCGCTTCCGGCGGCGGCGACGCGCAGACCGCCATCGACCTGGCCGAGCGGCTCGTCCGCGCGGTCTCCAACGAGCCCTTCCGGGTGGCCGACCGGGACATCGCGCTGACGGCCAGCGTCGGCGTCGCCTTCGCCGAGGAGGACCTGTCCTCCGGGGACCTGCTGCGCAACGCGGACGTGGCGATGTCGCGGGCCAAGGAGCTCGGCGGGCGCCGGGTAGAGGTCTTCGCCACCCACATGCACGCCGACGTCGTACGCCGCCTGGAGATCGCCTCGGACCTGCAGCGGGCGCTGCTGGAGAACCAGTTCGCGATCGAGTACCAGCCGGTCGTCGACCTCGCCACATCGCGGGTGACCGCCGTGGAGGCGCTGATCCGCTGGTGGCGGGGAGGCACGTTCGTGCCGCCGGAGCAGTTCCTCGGGCCGGCCGAGGACACCGGGATCATCGTGCCGCTGAGCGAGTGGATCCTGCGCGAGGCGTGCCAGGAGGTGGCGGCCTGGCGCGCGTCCTCCTGGGACATCGGGCTCGCGCTGAACCTGTCCGCACGGCAGATCATGGCCCCGCGTTTCGTGGAGACCGTGTCGGAGGCCCTGAGCGACAGCGGGCTGCCGGCCAGCGCGCTCACCCTCGAAGTCATCGAGGAGATGCTGGTCGAGGACGCCGGCGAGATGATCGGCAGGCTGTCGGAGCTGAGAGCTCTCGGCGTACGGCTGGCCATCGACGACTTCGGCACCGGCTACGCGTCGCTCGCGTTCCTGCGCCAGCTTCCGGTCGACATGATCAAGATAGACCCCTCGTTCGTCTCCGGGCTGGGGCGCGACGACACGCTGACCCTGCTGACGAGGACGATCGTGCAGCTTGGCAACGACCTCGGCCTGATCGTCGTCGCCGAGGGCATCGAACGTCCCGAGCAGCTCGACCTGCTCCGTAAGATGGGCTGCACGCGTGGGCAGGGCTACCTGGTCGCTCGCCCGATGGCCGCCCGCGGAGTCGACGACCTCATGCCGGGCACCCCCCTCCAGAACACCGCCTGACGCACGCGAAGCGTGCGATCCGAGCGAGCCGGAGGGGCGCGCCGGTGTCTGGACTGAGGAGCGCGCGGGAGCGAAGCGACCAGAGCGCGACGAGGGAAGACATCGGGTGTGAGCGCCCCGAGGGTGAAGCGGGAAACACAGTCTTGGATGGTGAGATGGGCGTCCCAGATGATTTGACGTGAGGGCGGTCCATCGGACATCGTGTAGCCATGCATCGCGGTGGGATCCTCGTAGTACTTCGCAGGCGCGCAGCCTGACGAAGCCCTCAGTCCTGCGCGCGCCCCAGCTCCGCTCAGCGGAACGGGGCATTTTTTATGCCGGTACAAGACCAGCCACCAGCACAGCCACCACAAGCTCAGCCACAAGGAACGAGCCGATGACCGAAAAGATGACAGGTGCACAGGCCCTGGTGCGGGCGCTGGAGCACGTCGGGGTCGAGACGGTGTTCGGGATCCCGGGCGGCGCCATCCTCCCCGCCTACGATCCCCTCTATGACTCGACCAAGGTCAGGCACGTGCTCGTACGGCACGAGCAGGGCGCCGGCCACGCGGCCGAGGGCTACGCGCAGGCTACCGGCAGGGTCGGGGTGTGCATGGCCACCAGCGGGCCGGGGGCGACCAACCTCGTCACCGCCATCGCGGACGCCTACATGGACTCGGTGCCGATCGTGGCGATCACGGGGCAGGTCGCGACCCCGCTCATCGGGACCGACGCCTTCCAGGAGGCGGACATCTCCGGCATCACCATGCCGATCACCAAGCACAACTTCCTGGTGACCGACGCCGACGACATCCCGCGGACGATCGCCGAGGCGTTCCACATCGCCGCGACCGGCCGCCCCGGGCCGGTCCTGGTGGACATCGCCAAGGACGCCCTGACGGCGACGACCACGTTCTCCTGGCCCCCGGTCATGCAGCTGCCCGGCTACCGCCCGGTGACGCGGCCCCACTCCAAGCAGATCCGCGAGGCCGCCCGGCTGATGACCGAGGCGCAGCGGCCGGTGCTCTACGTCGGCGGCGGCGTGCACAAGGCGCGGGCCTCGGCCGAACTGCTGGAGCTGGCCGAGCTGACCGGCATCCCGGTGGTCACCACCCTCATGGCGCGCGGCACCTTCCCCGACAGCCACCCCCAGCACATGGGCATGCCCGGCATGCACGGCAGCGTCTCGGCGGTCGGCGCCCTCCAGCGCTCGGATCTGCTGATCGCGCTCGGCACGCGGTTCGACGACCGCGTGACCGGCCAGCTGGCCAGCTTCGCCCCGCACGCCAAGGTCATCCACGCCGACATCGACCCGGCGGAGATCTCCAAGAACCGCCACGCCGACGTGCCGATCGTGGGCGACTGCCGTGAGGTGATCGGCGACCTGATCACCGCGGTCCGGGCCGAGCAGGCCGACGGGCGCAAGGGCGACTACACCGACTGGTGGCGGGTCCTCAACGGCTACAAGGAGACCTACCCGCTGGGGTACGAGGAGTTCGCCGACGGGTCGCTGGCTCCGCAGTACGTGATCGAGCGGCTAAGCGCGCTGGTGGGCCCGGAGGCGATCTACACGGCGGGCGTGGGCCAGCACCAGATGTGGACCGCGCAGTTCATCAAGTACGAGCACCCGGGGACGTTCATCAACTCCGGCGGCGCCGGCACGATGGGCTTCTCGGTCCCGGCCGCGATGGGCGCGAAGATGGGCTGCCCGGACAAGGTCGTGTGGGCGATCGACGGCGACGGTTGTTTCCAGATGACCAACCAGGAGCTGGCGACCTGCGCCATCGAAGGTGTGCCGATCAAGGTCGCCGTGATCAACAACGGCAACCTCGGCATGGTCCGCCAGTGGCAGACGCTGTTCTACGACGAGCGGTACTCCAACACCGACCTGCAGCAGGTCAAGCGGATTCCGGACTTCGTGAAGCTCGCCGAGGCGTACGGTTGTGTCGGCCTGCGGTGCGAGCGTCCCGAGGACGTGGACGCGACGATCGCGAAGGCGATGGAGATCAACGACGTGCCGGTCGTGATCGACTTCGTCGTCCACAAGGACGCCATGGTCTGGCCGATGGTCGCGGCCGGCACCAGCAACGACGACATCAAGTACGCCCGCGACATGGCGCCGAACTGGGAGGGCGGAGAATGAGCGCGATCCCGTCCCGAGTCCGGCCCGCAGCACGAGGAGTTGGCATGAGCGAGCGCAGCGAGCGAATCAGTGAACGCGGCTCCTGGCGCATGCCGCTCCGAGCCGAAGGCGAGGAGTTGGCATGAGCCGCCACACGCTGTCCGTCCTGACGGAGAACAAGCCGGGCGTGCTGGCCCGGGTCGCCGCGCTGTTCAGCCGCCGCGGCTTCAACATCGACTCCCTGGCGGTCGGGCCGACCGAGCACGACGACATCTCGCGGATGACCATCGTCGTGAACGTCGAGGAACTCCCGCTGGAGCAGGTCACCAAACAGCTCAACAAGCTGGTCAACGTCATCAAGATCGTCGAGCTCGACAACAGCCAGTCGGTGCAGCGCGAGCTGATGTTGATCAAGGTGAGGACCGACTCCGAGAGCCGGTCCCACGTCCTCGAACTCGTGAACCTCTTCCGGGCGCGCTGCGTGGACGTGGCCCCGGACGCGGTCACGATCGAGGTCACCGGGACGACCGACAAGCTGGACGCGTTCGTCCGGGTCCTTGAGCCGTACGGCATCAAGGAGCTCGTGCAATCGGGCATGGTGGCCATCGGCCGCGGCGCCCGTTCCATCACCGACCGCTCGCTCCGCGCGATCGACCGCAGCGCATAGCGCCGCGGTGGGACCGTACGGCGCGAGGGCAACTGTTCGAAAGGCAAGCATGTGACTGAGATCTTCTACGACGACGACGCCGATCTGTCGATCATCCAGGGCCGCCACGTCGCGGTGCTGGGCTACGGCAGCCAGGGCCACGCGCACGCGCTGAGCCTGCGTGACTCGGGCGTCGACGTCCGGGTCGGTCTGCCTGAGGGCTCCAAGAGCCGGGAGAAGGCCGAGGCCGACGGGCTGCGCGTGCTGTCGCCGGGCGAGGCCGTCGAAGAGGCCGACCTCACGATGATCCTCGCGCCGGACCACATCCAGCGGCACCTGTACGCCGAGCACGTCGCGCCGAACCTCGTCGAGGGCGACGCGCTGTTCTTCGGCCACGGCCTCAACATCCGCTACGGCCTCATCGAGGCCCCGTCGGGCGTCGACGTCGCCATGGTGGCGCCGAAGGGCCCCGGCCACCTCGTCCGCCGTCAGTACGCCGCCGGCCGCGGGGTGCCCTGCCTGGTCGCCGTCGAGCGCGACGCCACCGGCAGCGCCTGGCCGCTCGTGCTGTCGTACGCCAAGGGCATCGGCGGCACCCGGGCCGGCGCGCTCAAGACGACCTTCACCGAGGAGACCGAGACCGACCTGTTCGGCGAGCAGGCCGTGCTGTGCGGCGGTGTCTCCGAGCTGATCAAGGCTGGGTTCGAGACGCTGATCGAGGCCGGCTACCAGCCGGAGGTCGCCTACTTCGAGTGCCTCCACGAGATGAAGCTGATCGTCGACCTGATGTACGAGGGCGGCGTCTCCAAGATGTACTGGTCGGTGTCCGACACCGCGGAGTACGGCGGCTACACCCGTGGCCCGCGCGTCGTGAACGAGGAGACCAAGAAGGAGATGCGCCGCATCCTGGACGAGGTGCAGGACGGCCGCTTCGCCCGCGAGCTGGTCGAGGAGTTCGACGGCGGTCAGACCAACTTCAAGCGCTACCGCGAGGAGCTGGCCGCCCACCCCATCGAGGAGACCGGCGCCAAGCTCCGCCCGATGATGAGCTGGCTCAAGGGCGAGCAGGCCTGATCCTCCGAGCCGGGAAGCGTCCGACGCGACCTGAGGCCCGCCTGACCGCGGCGCCGTTCCCTGCCTGTGCGGCGGGGAGCGGCGCCGCGTCGCGTTTCCGGGCCCGCGTTCGTCACCCCAGCGTCCGCCGGCCCCGACA
Organism: Microbispora sp. H10670; assembly: GCF_014161385.1. Taxonomy (NCBI): domain Bacteria; kingdom Bacillati; phylum Actinomycetota; class Actinomycetes; order Streptosporangiales; family Streptosporangiaceae; genus Microbispora; species Microbispora sp. H10670. The sequence goes on from NZ_JABBWW010000010.1 coordinate 85,998, forward strand.
CCTTGTCCGCCGGCTCCGCGTTCACCGGCCCCTCGGGCGCGGCGCCGCGCCCTGACCAGACCTGCCCTCGTGGCTGGTCAGGCCGGCATGGAGACCAGGAACTCGCAGTCGCCGAAGGCCACCTCGTCGCCGGCCCTGACGGTGGCGGGGCCGACCAGCCGCCAGCCGTTCAGCCGGGTGCCGTTCATCGAGCCGAGGTCGACGAGCAGCCAGGAGTCGTCCTGCCGCCGCAGTTCGGCGTGCATCCGGGAGACGGTCAGGTCCGCGAGGACCAGGTCGCAGGCGGATCCCCGGCCGACCAGATAGCGGGCCCGCCCGTCCGCGGGCAGGGCGAGGCGGGGGAGCCGCGGGCGCCGCCAGGCGGTCTCGATGCGGTTGCTCAGCTCCGACACCGAGGCGACCGCCTCGGTGATCCTTCTGCGCCAGCGCCCGCGCTGCGGCAGATCGGCGACCAGTTCGTCCAACTCGCCGCGGCTGCGCGCCCGAAGCGCCAGGTCGACCCGGCCGACGAAGGTCTCCATGGACAGGCGTCCTTCGGCGGCCCGGTCGCGGAGTTCGCTCAGCGCACGCTCGCGGTCCCCGTCGGAGGCGCGCACCGGGGGAGAGCTCATGACTGGAGTATCCGCCGCAGTGGTCCGAGGTGTCCAGAAGACGCCGTATTCCGCCGCCCCCGGCGTCGTCGCGCACCCGTTCCCTCGCTGTGCGTGATCACATTTAAGCCTCCCTCGGGGAATCTGACAAGATCGGTTACCTCCAACATCAAGATCTTTGTCATGTGCCGAATGTGCATTCCGATCGAATAGATCGTCTTTGACACTGAATTTGTCGGCATTCCCTACTTAAGGAGAGACCGTTGGTCCGCTCCCTCCTCCGTGTCCGGTGGTTGGCCGCCGCTCTCATCGTGGCTTGCGTCGCGGTGTTCGGCACGACCCCGGCGAACGCCGTCCCTCACCCCCCGAAGTCGGGCGTGACGACGGCAGGCGTGTACGCGCTCACCACGGGGTACAACGGCACCATCGGCAACACCCGTGGCTGGACGGTCACCTGGAAGGTCCCCGCCCTCAACAACGGCGGCACCGCCTGGGGTGCCATCGGGCAGTGGTACTACAACCTGGAGTCCGGCATCTACCGCGGGCCCAGCTCCTGGTCGGTCTACTACTACGGAGACGACAACGGCACGACCGGGAACAACTCGCTCTGCAACGCGAGCCTCTGGGGAAGCGGGGGCACCTGCACCGGCGTCATGACGAACCTCAACGTCGGACAGGAGCTCACCTTCATCTACGAGTGGTGTGACTCCAACCACTCGGCCAACGTGAACGGCACACTGCTCTGCCTGTACGTCGACCTGAAGGACGGCAACGGCAGGCGCTTCCTGGCGGACGACACCCGGACGACCGTGGAGATGTACGCCCACGACATCGAGGACTTCTCCGACTCCGGTCCGTCGTACCCGATCCCGCAGATCAGCTGCACCCAGCCGACCGTCATGGTCGCGCAGACGGTGAAGTCCACCTCCGGCACCTGGAGCAACATGACCGGCAGCCAGTGGAACTTCAACGACAGCACGCCGAACTACAAGTTCCAGAACACCAACACCTCGGCCAACCCGGCCACCTGGCAGTCGTGCACCGGCTGACCTGACCCGCACTGATCGGCTCACACCGATCGACTCGCACTGATCCCGGCCCGCGGCGCCGCCGCGGGCCGGGATCGCCGTGCGAGCCGGGGAGCTACCTATAGGTCCGGAGTGCTCCTGCCCCGGTGGATACCCGGTGCTGGAACCTGGTGACGGAAACCGCGTGGGCGTGCGGGACGACAACACAGTCCCGGCCGGGTCTGATGTCTCCCTGCAATCGGCCATGTACTGAATGTAAAATCATGGTGTGCAGCTCAGGTACAACTTCCGCCTCTACCCCACCCCTGGTCAGCGTGCTGCGCTGGCACGGGCCTTCGGGTGCGCGCGGGTCGTGTACAACGACGGGCTGCAGGCACGGCAGGACGCCCGGCAACAAGGCCTGCCGTACATCTCCGACGGGGAGTTGTCCAAGCGCGTCATTACGCAGGCGAAGAAAACCCCCGAGCGCGCCTGGCTGGGGGAGGTGTCCGCCGTGGTGTTACAGCAGGCACTGGCGGACCTGAACACCGCCTACCGCAACTTCTTCGCCTCGGCCACCGGTAAGCGGAAGGGGCCCAAGATCGCCCCGCCCCGCTTGCGATCCCGGAAAGACAACCGGCAGGCGATCCGCTTCACCCGCAACGCCCGCTTCTCCATCACTGCCGGGGCAAAGCTGCGCCTACCGAAGATCGGAGACATTCCAGTCCGCTGGTCACGGGATCTGCCCGCCGAACCGTCCAGTGTGACGGTGGTCAAGGACGCAGCCGGCCGATACTTCGCCTCGTTCGTCGTCGCCACCAGCGATGTCCCGCTCCCGGAGTCGGCCGCCGACGTGGGGATCGACCTGGGCCTGTCCCACTTCGCGGTCACCTCCGACGGCCGCAAGGTGGACAACCCGCGTTTCCTCCGGCGGGCCGAGCGACGTCTGCGCAAGGCACAGCAGGATCTCAGCCGGAAGGCCAAAGGATCGAACAATCGCAAGAAAGCCGTCGTGAAGGTTGCCAAGGCGCATGCCCGTGTGGCCGACACCCGCCGCGACGGGGCGCACAAGCTCTCCACCCAGATCATCCGCGACAACCAAGCGGTGTACGTGGAGAACCTTGCCGTGTCCGGCCTCGGTCGTACCCGCCTGGCGAAGTCCGTCCATGACGCGGGCTGGTCATCCTTCGTCGGCATGCTGGAGTACAAGGCAGCCCGGTACGGCCGCCACTTCGCCAAGATCGACCGGTGGTTCCCCAGTTCGAAGTTGTGCTCGGAGTGTGGGGCACTGACCGAGGCGATGCCGTTGAACGTCCGGTCGTGGCAGTGCCCATGCGGGGCGGTCCACGACCGGGACGTCAACGCGGCCCGTAACATCCTGGCCGCCGGACGGGCGGACAGGCTAAACGCCTGCGGAGGGACCGTAAGACCCGCCGCTTAGCGGAGGGCAGGACCTGATGAAACAGGAAGCCACAGAGGTGCCGCACGCGCGGCACGGGCTGAATCCCCAGCCCTCAGGCTGGGGAGCGCGTCAATGCCGGCCGAAGTCCTGCGTCCAGTAGTTGCCGGAGGCGACGTATCCCACGCCGATGTCGGTGTAGGTGCAGTTGAGGATGTTCTGCCGGTGTCCGGAGCTGTTCATCCAGCCCTGCACCACCGCCTGGGCCGAGGGGTAGCCCATGGCGATGTTCTCGGCGGCGGCGCGGAAGGAGTAGCCCGCGGCCTTGATGCGGTCCGCGAAGGACCGGCCGTCCTTCGACGTGTGGTCGAAGTACTTCTGCGCGGACATGTCGGCCGAGTGGCCGTACGCGGCGGTGCGCAGCCGCGCGTCGTGCTTCAGCGGGCCACAGCCCGCCTTGGCCCGCTCGACGTTGGTGAGGCGGACGACCTCGTTCTCGACGGCGGTGCCCACCGTCGTGCCGCTCGTCGGAGAGGCGCTGGGCGCCTGACTGACGGTGGGCTTCGCCGACGGGCTGGGGGCGGGGGTCCCAGGGGTGGGGGTCACGGGACCGGGTGTGGGGGTGGTCGCCGAAGGACTCGGCACGGGTGTGGGGGAGGAGCAGTCGAGTCGCACCGGCTTCGACCGCGACACGTGGCCGCGGTAGTCGGTGACGAAGCTGTAGTAGACGCCGTTGACGCAGGTCACGTTCACCGTGACGCGTGCGTTGCGGACCGCCTTCGAGCCGCTCTTGACCACGCGGTCGGGGCCCGGCCTGCTCTTCAGGATCCGGACCCGGAACCGGGCGCCGTTCTCGCAACCGGCCCGCGAGCCCGCCGCGCGGATCTTTCCGTCCACGGTGACGTACGGCTTCGCGGCGGCGACCCGGCAGCCCGCGTGCTGGACCTCGGCCTGAGCGGGGCCGGCGGACAAGCCGATGGCCGCGATGCTCCCGAGGCACAGGACCGCTCCGAGCGCTCTGTTCACGATCGTTCCTCCAGTGGGGGTTAGACGCTGGGGAAGTCGTCATTATGGTGCGCTCCGACCTCACATGTCCGAAAAAATCCCCCCAACCTCGTAAATATCTACCTTCCCTTAAGTTTCACTTATCCCTCCCACCCCACGCGACGGCGGACAACCCGCAGGTCACGGTCGTGTTACGAGGAGGGGGCCGCCTTAAGGTGCGGTCAACCGTCCGGGAGCGCCTCGGAGGGTCTCGGTGCGGCGTGCGGAGCGGCCGGGGGATCGGCGCGGCTCAGCGGCGCGGCCGGGAAAGCGCTCCGAGTCAGCGGCGCGGCCAGGGGAGCGGTGCGGTCGGGGGAGCGGTGCGGTCGGGGGAGCGGTGCGGCTCAGCGCTCCGGAGAGGTGTGGTCCCGCCGGGGAAGGAGGGGGCAGGCCGCTATGCGCCGGACCGCTCGGAGCCGGACCGCTCCGGGTCGGACCGTTCTGTGCCGGACCGTTCTGGGCGCGCGTGCGCCATCGCCTCGGCCAGGCGGGCGGCGGTCAGGTCGTATCGGAACGTCATCAGCACGCCCGCGAACGTGATCAGGGCGGGCACCGCCGTCACGCCGATCATCACGGCGAGGTGGGCGCTCTCGGGCTGGGTCACCGGGTGGTCGGGATCGGACGACAGGAAGCCTCCGGCGCTCAGCACCCAGCCGTAGATGGTCGCGCCCAGCGCCGCCACCGCGTTCTCCACGGCCGTCCACAGGCCCGTGAAGACGCCGCCCCTGCGCTCGCCGCTCACCACGCCGTCATGGGCGATCACGTCGGCGAGCATGGAGTACTGCAGCAGCTGCAGACCGGCGTAGCCGATGCCGACGACCATCACGCACAGGTGCGCGTACAGGGCGCCGAGGGCCGGCGTCGCGAGGAGCAGCAGCCCGCCGCCCGCGAACATCGTGCCGGAGAGGATCATCGCCCCGCGCTTGTCGAGTCTGCGGGCCAGCCACACCCACAGCGGCATGGTGACCAGCATCGGGCCGACGAGCGCCGCGAAGAGCGTGGTGGTGGCGTCCGGGTCGCCGATGATGTAGGCCGCGAAGTAGGGCGAGCCGGCCAGCATCACGCCCACCCCGAGCGTCTGCGCCGAGCTCAGCCCGAGCAGCCACATGAACGGCCTGCTCGTGCGGGCCGCGGCGAGTTGCTCCCGCAGCGTCCCCTCGGACTTCTGCTGCCCGGTGAAGGGGGCGCGGGCGGTGCCGAAGAACGAGGCCAGCATCGAGGCGAGCAGGACCAGGCCGAAGACGACGCCCATGGTCCGGTATCCCCCGGCCGTCCCACCGGCGATCGCGGGCGCGAGGATGCCGCTCATCGCGATCGAGATCGCGATGAGCACCATGCGCCACTGCAGCAGCGAGGTCCGCTCGTGGTAGTCCGTGGTCATCTCCGCCGGCATCGCCTTGTACGGCACCTCGTACAGGGCGTATCCGGTCGCGGCGGCCAGGAACGTGAGGCCCACGTAGACGGCGGCGGGCGCCCCGGTCAGCGGCGGCCCGGCGAACATCAGGGCGAACGACACCGGCAGCACGACCGCCCCGGCGAGCAGCCAGGGACGGCGGGGGCCCCAGCGCGAGACCGTGCGGTCCGACCAGCGGCCGACCAGCGTGTTGGCGATCAGGTCCCACGCCTTGGGGAGGAAGAGCACGACGCCCGCGAGCGCGGCCGGCACCGCCAGCACGTTCGTCATGTAGAAGAGCAGCAGCAGCCCGGGGATCGTGGAGAAGTTGGCCGTGCAGAACGAGCCGACGGCGTACCCGAGGCGCACACCGAGGGACACTGCCGAGGGGGAGGGCGTCGCCGCGGTGGGAGCCATGGCGTCATTCAAGCCGAGCGCGGGCTCCGCCGGAAGATCTCCCCGGCAACGGTTCGGCGGCTACCGGCTCCGGGCTCGCTCAGTCGCGTACGTCGGGGCAGACGACGTGCGCGCCGATCTCGATCAGGCGGCGCTCGGTGTGCGCGTCGGCGACGCGGGCCATGAGCACCGGGGCCTCGCTCGCGGCGAGCTGCGGCAGCCGGGCCCGCACGCGGCGGTGCAGTTCCTTCACGATGTCGTCGGCGACGGGGGTGCGCACCTTGACGTGCAGCATGATCCCCCACAGGCCCGCGGCGGTCCGCGCCTCGCAGATCCACACGTGGTGGACGAGGGGATACTCGCGCAGCAACTCGGCGATCGCCACCCGCAGCGCGGGCAGGATCGGGTGGCTCGTCCTGCGGTAGCCGGGATCGACGACCTGCATCGCCCCCGACAGGTGCTGGCGGGGCGCCGGGATCCACTGCGACGGCAGCCCGGCGGGCGCGGCCGGAGCCGGGGCCGGGGCGGGCGGCGGAGCGGCCGGCCGCGCGGCCTGCGCGCGGCTCACGGTCGCCATCGCCCCCGTGGCGTACGCCGTGGGGACGGGTGAGCCCAGGGCCGACAGGGCCGGCGTGGGCCCGGTGCGGGTCGCCTCCAGGTAACGCCGCAGGTCGTCGATCGGCACCGCGGCGGCGGCGGGACCGGCCGCGTCGATCACGATCTCCCGCACGCCGGTGACGCGCTGGATGTCGAGGACGGTGTCGGCGTCGCAGGCCGACAGGGAGTGGCTGCCACGGTGCCGGGCGTACGTCGCCTCGGACGTGTAGCCGAGCAGAACACGTTCGCCGTTCTGCGTCGTGCCGAGCACCACGGAGCGGTCGGGACGGACCGCCACCAGGATGCCCCACTCCGCGAGGGCCGCCAGGAGCTGCCGGGGGCTGCCATGCCGCGCGAGAACGTCGCCCAGGGAGGGGTTCCCGATGCTCATAGCCAGCACGATAGGGACTGGACCATGGCGAAACAGGCTAATCCCCAAGATTAGGTGCGATCAATACCAAGATGGCGACAGTCCGGATGGGATCTCGCGAGGCGGGGTACACCGACCGATCGGGCCTTTACATGAGGGAGTCTCATGACTCCCCTCCGTCACAGAGGCACCTCCGCCGTGGCCCTCCGCCGTGGCGCGGGCCCGGCGGAACCGGCAGCGCCGGGGGCGCCGATCTGAGACCTGGTCGTCGTGCCGCCGCGACGCCTACGTGACCTTGGCCGCCGTCTCGTATGCCGGGCTCTCGTGAGGACTTTCACAAGCCCCGGATAGACTCGCGTCGTCCAGGCAGTCGCACCTCACGAAGGACTCATCCAGTGACCAAGCCCGTCGTACTCGTCGCAGAAGAGCTCTCCGAAGCGGGCCTCGCCGTGCTCGGCGCGGATTTCGAGGTCCGGCAGACCGACGGCGCCGACCGGTCGCAGTTGCTGCCCGCCCTCGCCGACGTGGACGCCCTGATCGTCCGCAGCGCCACCCAGGTGGACGCGGAGGCCATCGCCGCCGCGCCGAAGCTGCGCGTCGTCGCCCGCGCGGGCGTGGGCCTGGACAACGTCGACGTCGAGGCCGCGACCAAGGCCGGCGTGATGGTCGTCAACGCGCCCACCTCCAACATCACCAGCGCCGCCGAGCACACGGTCGCCCTGATCCTCGCCAGCGCCCGCAACGTCGCCCAGGCGCACACCGCGCTCAAGGGCGGCGAGTGGAAGCGCTCGAAGTACACCGGTGTCGAGCTGGACGAGAAGGTCGTCGGCATCCTCGGCCTCGGCAAGATCGGTCAGCTCGTGGCGCAGCGGCTCCAGCCGTTCGGCGTGGAGCTGATCGCCTACGACCCCTACCTGCAGCCGGCCCGCGCCGCCCAGATGGGCGTGCGGCTGGTGTCGCTGGACGAGCTTCTCCAGCAGGCCGACTTCATCACGGTCCACCTGCCCAAGTCGAAGGAGACCGTCGGTCTCATCGGCGACCGCGAGCTGCACATCGTCAAGCCGACCGTCCGGCTGGTCAACGTCGCCCGCGGCGGGATCATCGACGAGAACGCCCTCTACTCCGCGCTGAAGGAGGGCCGCGTCGCGGGCGCCGGCATCGACGTCTTCGCCAAGGAGCCCTGCACCGACAGCCCGCTGTTCGAGTTCGACCAGGTCGTGGCCACGCCGCACCTCGGCGCCTCCACCCACGAGGCCCAGGAGAAGGCCGGCACTCAGGTCGCCCGCAGCGTCAAGCTCGCGCTCGCCGGGGAGTTCGTGCCCGACGCCGTGAACGTCCAGGGCGGCGCGGTGGCCGAGAGCGTCAAGCCGGGCCTGCCGCTCACCGAGAAGCTCGGGCGCATCTTCACCGCGCTCGCCGGGGAGGTCGCGACCAGCCTGGACATCGAGGTGCGCGGCGAGATCTCCGCGCAGGACGTGCGGGTGCTGGAGCTGGCCGCGCTCAAGGGCGTCTTCTCCGGCGTGGTGGAGGACGCGGTGACCTACGTCAACGCGCCGCTGCTGGCCAAGGACCGCGGGGTGATCGTCGAGCTGGTCACCAGCGCGGAGAGCCCCGACTGGCGCAACGTCATCACGGTCCGCGGCGTGCTCGCCGACGGCCGTGCGGTCTCGGTCTCCGGCACGCTGTCCGGCCCGCGGCAGATCACCAAGATCGTCGAGGTCAACGGCTACGCGATGGAGATCGAGCCCACCGAGCACCTGGCGTTCTTCACCTACACCGACCGTCCCGGCATCGTGGGCACCGTCGGCCGCCTGCTCGGCGAGCACGGCGTGAACATCGCCTCGATGCAGGTCTCCCGTGACGTGAAGGGCGGCAAGGCGCTGATCGCGCTGACCGTCGACACCGCGATCCCGTCCGAGGTCGTCGAGCAGATCGCCGGGGAGATCGGGGCCGACAGCGGCCGCTCGGTCGACCTGGAGGACTGATCCCCCGGAGGTCCGGTCATTCGGAACCGTCGAGAACGGCCCGGCGCGCACGTGCCGGGCCGTTCTGTTCTCCTCCCGTTCGCGGACCGGGGTCTCACGATGCGAGATACTAGGTCGTCCTAGGAGATTCTGGGGTACTGTTTCAGATGACGCCCCGCACTTCGCACCTGCCGCGACGGAGCCTGATCAGGGCAGGCCGGTCCGCCGTGGAGCGTGACGTCATCGGCCTTCGGCCCACCTGTGGCGCGTGACCCGCGGTCCACCGGTGGCCCGGGTACCAGGATCCGCGACGCGCAGAGACGCACCGCGGACGTACGGACATTCACTCCTCGGTCGAATGTGGGATTTCGCCATGTACGAGATGTATCCCTGGAACCGCGCCCCCTCGAACCGCGCCGACGAGGCGGAGGACGAGGCGGCCGCCGCCCTGCAGATCGCGCTGGACCGCCGCGACAACGGAGGCGCGCCCCAGCGCTGACCCCGGCGCCGACCCCGGCAGTGGACCGAATGGTGAGATCGGTGTTTCGGTCTCCGAGACAACCGGTAAGGTGAACGCATGGAGTCGAGCAACATCCGCCTGGCAGTCATCCCCGGTGACGGTATCGGCACCGAGGTCGTCGCCGAAGGCCTCAAGGTCCTCAACGCCGCGGGCGTCAAGTCCGAGACCACCGAATACGATCTCGGCGCCAGGCGTTACCACGCCTCCGGTGAGACGCTTCCCGACGAGGTGCTCGACGAGCTGCGCGGCTACGACGCGATCCTGCTGGGCGCCGTGGGCGACCCGAGTGTGCCGCCCGGCGTCCTGGAGCGCGAACTGCTGCTGCGCCTGCGCTTCGAGCTCGACCACTACGTGAACCTCCGCCCGGTCAAGCTGTTCCCCGGTGTGGCGACCCCGCTCGGGCAGGCGGGGCCCGAGGACATCGACATGGTCGTCGTCCGGGAGGGCACCGAGGGCCCGTACGCCGGGGCGGGCGGCGTCATGCGCCGCGGCACCCCGCATGAGATCGCCACCCAGGAGTCGCTGAACACGGCCTACGGCGTCGAGCGCGTCGTGCGCTACGCCTTCGAGAAGGCGCTGGCCCGGCCGCGCCGCAAGCTGACCCTCGTGCACAAGACCAACGTGCTGACCTACGCGGGCGACCTGTGGGCCCGCACCGTCGACCGGCTGAGCCTGGAGTTCCCGGAGGTCGAGACCGACTACTGCCACGTCGACGCGGCCTCGATGTTCTTCGTCAGCCAGCCGCAGCGCTTCGACGTCATCGTCACCGACAACCTGTTCGGCGACATCCTGACCGACATCGGTGCGGCGGTGGCGGGCGGCATCGGCCTCGCGGCCAGCGGAAACGTCAACCCGGCCCGCACGGCGCCGTCCATGTTCGAGCCCGTCCACGGCAGCGCCCCCGACATCGCCGGCCAGGGCAAGGCCGACCCGACCGCCACGATCCTGTCGGTCGCCATGCTCCTCGACCATCTCGGCCACGCCGGGACCGCGGCCCGCGTGGAGCAGGCCGTGGCCGACGACCTGGTGGAGCGCCAGAGCGCCTGGACCGCCAGGTCCACCCGTGAGATCGGCGACGACATCGCCGCCCGAGTAGCCGGCTGATCCCGGCCGCTCACCCAGACGACGCGCATGGCGGCCCGGTATGGGCCGCCATGCGCTTTTTCATACCTGTCGAATGCCCTAGTTTTCCCTTAGCCGACTCGTCGCACAATGACTACGACGACGAAGAGAGAAGGACCTCGCCATGACCACCCATCTCAGGTTCGACGTGCAGCACAACCCCCAGGCCCGCGGTGCGGCCGAGCGTGAGCGGATGCTGGCGAGCCCCGGCTTCGGCCAGGTCTTCACCGACCACATGGTCTCCATCGACTACACCGAAGGGGAGGGCTGGCACGACGCGAGGCTCCAGCCGTACGGCCCGCTGGTGCTCGATCCCGCCACCGCGGTGTTCCACTACGCCCAGGAGCTGTTCGAGGGGCTCAAGGCCTATCGGCAGTCGAACGGGTCGATCGTCGCCTTCCGGCCGTACGCGAACGCGGCGAGGTTCAACCAGTCCGCGGCCCGGATGGCGATGCCCGCGCTTCCGGAGGAGACGTTCGTCGAGTCGCTCGAACTCCTCGTCCAGACCGACCGCGACTGGGTGCCGACGGCCGAGGGCCACAGCCTCTACCTACGCCCCTTCATGATCGCCACGCAGACCGCGCTGGGCGTGAACCACCCCTCGCAGAAGTACAAGTTCCTGGTCATCGCCTCGCCCGCCGCGTCGTACTTCACCGGCGGCCTGAAGCCGGTGTCGGTCTGGCTGTCCACCGAGTACACCCGGGCGGCGCCCGGCGGCACCGGGTTCGCCAAGTGCGGCGGCAACTACGCGGCGGCCTTCGTGGCCCAGCGGCAGGCCGTCGAGGAGGGCTGCGACCAGGTGGTCTGGCTCGACGCCTTCGAGCACCGGTGGGTCGAGGAGATGGGCGGGATGAACCTGTTCTTCGTCTTCGGCGACCGCCTCGTCACCCCGTCGCTCACCGGGACCCTGCTGCCGGGCATCACCCGTGACTCGATCCTGAGCCTCGCCGGCGAGCTGGGCTACACGGTCGAGGAGGGCAAGATCTCGATCGAGGACTGGCAGGCGGGCTGCGAGTCGGGCGAGCTCACCGAGGTCTTCGCCTGTGGCACCGCGGCGGTCGTGACCCCCGTCGGCTCGGTGAAGGGCACCGACCGGAGCTGGACCGTGGGCGACGGCACCCCCGGACCCGTCACCATGCGGATCCGCGAGGAGCTCGTCGGCATCCAGTACGGCGCCCGCCCCGACACCCACCACTGGGTGCACAAGATCTGCTGACCTGGGTCGCGGCGGCCCGCGCCGCCGGCCCCACACTCAGCCGGGGCAGGTCGTGCCCCCTCCGAGGAGGGACAGCGACAGCAGCCCGCCGAGCACGCCGGCTCCGCCCCTGCCGTCGTCACCCAGCAGGGGCCGGGGGTCCGGGCACGGCGCCGGCGTAGCCGGAACGGGAGAGGTCGGAAGGGGTGCCGGCGCGGGTGCCGGGGTCATCGTGACCGTGACGGTGACCGTGGGCACCGGAGCCGGCCTGGCGGCGGGCGTCGCCCGCGGCGAGGGGGCGGCACTCACGGTCACGCGGGGGCCGGCGATGGTGACGTGCTGGGTGATGTTGCAGACCCGGGCGCGCCGGCACAGCGCGTTCTGCACGTTCGAGGAGCCGCCGGAGGTGTTCGCCGAGGTGTGCTGGTAGCCGTGGTTGCGGGTGGAACCGCCCGTGACCGACCTGTCTCCCCGGGCGTTGCCCGGCTGCTCCCCACCGGGGGCCCGGACGACGTTCCGCTCGGCGCGGCCGTGCCCGTTGTCGGCGGCGGCGCCCATCGGAGCGACGCCGGTGATGAAGGCGGTCGAGGCCGAGGCGCCGGCGACGAGGAGACCGGCGACCCTGCCTGTGAGAAACGCCCCGCCGCGCCGGTGAGTCATTCGTCGCCCCCTGCTTCTTCCTGTGCGTCACGCTTTCGGGCATGACGTTCTCCCGCGAACGAGCCGGGTGGTCGGCCCGCGAACAAGAACCGCTTCGCGAGCGTACTCGCCGAAGGAACGCCGATCATGAGTCCGGCGCCTTCATGGCGGGTTATTACTCCGCCATTGCCCTGGCCCGTACGGCCGTGCACCGAGGGTTGCCACAGCAGGGGTGACCTGCGCGTTCGCCTACTCTGGAGAGGGGAGGCCGGAGGAAGGGCGCCGCGGTGATGAAGCCGACGATCGACTACGAGGCGGTGTTCAGGGCGGGCCAGGCCCCCTCGCTGATCCTGACTCCCGATCTCGTCATCGTCGCCGCCAACGACGCGTACCTGAAGGTGGTCGGCCGTACGGCGAAGGACCTGCTGGACAGGTCTCTGTTCGCCGCCTTCCCGCCCAACCCCGGAGCGCCCCTGGATACCGGGGCACAGGGGGCGGCCAGCCTGCGCGCCTCGCTGGAGCAGGTGCTCACCACGCGGCGGCGGAACTTCATGCCGCTGCAGCGGTACGACGTCGAGGCGCCCGGCAGGCCGGGGGTGTTCGAGGAGCGATACTGGAGCACGGTCAACACGCCCGTGCCCGGCCCTCGCGGCGAAGTAGAGTGGATCATCCTCAGCACCGAGGAGATCACCGATCTCGTCCAGGCGCTTCGGCGGCCGCCGGCGGCCGCGGAGGAGGGCAGGGCCGGCGAGGTCGGTCCCCCGGCCAGGGATGTGGACACCTTCACACGTGGGTTGCAGGCGCTCAACGAGGAACTCAGGCAGGCGCACAAGGAGCAGCACCACACGATCTCCGCGCTGCGCGAAAAGATCTCCGTGCTGCGCGAGGCCATCGAGCGGCAGCGGCGGCTGGTCTTCGAAGCCTCGCACGACCTCCGCAACCCCATCACCGGCCTGATGATCGAGCTGGAGTGCGCGCTTTCCGAACCCGGCATCGACCTGCAGCGGATTCTGCGGAAATCCCTCTGCGACGCCGAGCGGCTCAACGACATCGTGGCCGACCTGCTCGATCTCGCGCGGGTGGACACCGAGTCCGGCGAGCCTCCGGCCCAGACGGTCGACCTCGCCGAACTCGTCACCGACGAGCTGGACCGCCGCGTTTCGGGCACCGCGGTCGCCGTCCACACCCGCCTCGCCCCTGACGTACTGGTGCGGGCCTCGCGGATCCGGCTGGCCCGCCTGCTGGGCAACCTGATTGCCAACGCCGAACGGCACGCCCGCACGAAGATCGAGATCCACGTGAGCGCCGCTCCGCCCGACGCCGTCCTGGAGGTCGCCGACGACGGTCCCGGCATCCCCCCGGCGGACCGCGAGCGGGTCTTCGAGCGCATGTACCGCCGGAGGGAGGCCCGGGAACGGGACCCCGGCGGCTCGGGGCTCGGCCTGACCATCGCGCGGGCGATCGCAGAGATGTACGGCGGCACCCTGTGCGTCGCCGACAGCCCCGTCGGCGCCAGGCTCGTCCTGCGTCTGCCTCTCGCGTCGTAGAGGCGGGCCGGTCAGGCGGAACAGGGTCCGCGGGCGGTGGACGCGGTTCCGCGTCCCGATCAGCGCGGGCCGGCGGCGTGCTTCCGGATGAGGGTGAGCCCGTCGGCGACGGACAGCAGCACGCTGGTGACCCTGTCGTCACGCGCCACGAAGTCGTTGAACTCCCGCATCACCGGGACGTTGCCGCCCGCGGCGGGGTCGGTGATCGCGCCGTGCTGGAGCGTGTTGTCCACCGCGATCAGACCGCCGGGCCTAAGCCGGGCCAGGACCTCCTCGTAGTAGACGGGATAACCCGCCTTGTCGGCGTCGATGAAGGCGAAGTCGACGTGCTCGTGCGGGGGCATCGCCCGCAGCGTGTCGGCGGCCGGGCCGAGGCGCAGTTCGACGCGGCCGTCGAGCCCCGCCTTCGCCCAGTAACGCCGGGCCACGGAGGTCCACTCCTCGCTCACGTCGCAGGCGATCAACCGGCCGTCGGCGGGCAGCCCTCTGGCGATGCAGATGGAGGAGTACCCGGTGAAGGTCCCCACCTCGACGGCAAGCCGGGCGCCGCTGAGCTGGACGAGCAGGGTGAGCAGGGTGCCCTGCTCCGGGGCGATCTGCATGGTGCTGCGGTCGCCCATCAGCCGGCGGGTCTCCTCCGCCAGTTCGGCGAGCAGGGCGTCGGGCGGGGTGGTGTAGGCGGCGGCGTACTCGGCGACGGCGGGCGTGATGAATTCGGCGGCCTTCATGGTGATCACTTTAGGCGGTGACCGCTGAGCTGGCCGGACACTCGCGCACATCTCGTAGGATGAGATCGATGTGCCAGAGGGTGACCGGCTGTGGCAAACTGCTGAGCACCATGAACAACGGTCTGCTCATTATCGGCAGGCGCGCCGGCTGAAGGACATCGCCGGCGCGCAGACCTCTCACGTCCGTGAGGGGTCTTTTTGTTTGGGCCCCGCACCGGTGAACAGGTCGGCGAAGACAGTTCCGTGAACACAGGCCAACGAACACAGGCCAACGAATACAGGCCGACGAACACAGCCCGGTGAACATAGCGCGCGGCGAGACACGCGACCCCGCGAAGGAGACACAGAGATGGCCGACGACCGCTTCCACGTGTACGACACGACGCTCCGCGACGGGGCCCAGCAGGAGGGGCTCAACCTGAGCGTCGCCGACAAGCTGGCCATCGCGCGGCACCTGGACGGCCTCGGAGTCGGCTTCATCGAGGGCGGCTGGCCGGGCGCCAACCCCAAGGACACCGAGTTCTTCCGGCGGGCTCAGACCGAGCTCGACCTGAAGCACGCGCAGCTCGCCGCTTTCGGCGCGACCCGCCGGGCGGGCCTGAAGGCCGCCGACGACCCTCTGGTGGCCGCGCTGCGCGAATCCGGCGCGCCGGTCGTGACGCTTGTCGCCAAGAGTCACGACCGGCACGTCGAACTGGCCCTGCGGACCACGCTGGAGGAGAACCTCGCGATGGTCCGCGACACGGTCTCCCACCTGGTCACGGAGGGCCAGCGGGTCTTCCTCGACGCCGAGCACTTCTTCGACGGCTACCGGTCGAATCCCGCGTACGCGCTGGAGGTGCTGCGGACGGCGGCGGAGGCGGGGGCCTCCGTGATCGCGCTGTGCGACACCAACGGCGGCATGCTCCCCGACGAGCTGGCCGACGTGGTGCACGACGCGGTCGGCACGGGGGCCCGCGTCGGCATCCACTGCCACGACGACACGGGCTGCGCGGTCGCCAACACCCTCGCCGCGGTCAGGGCCGGCGCCACCCACGTGCAGGGCTGCGCCAACGGGTACGGCGAGCGCTCCGGCAACGCCAACCTGTTCACCGTGGTCGCGAACCTCCAGCTCAAGCGGGGCTTCGACCTGGTGCCGCCGCAGTCGCTCCGCGACATGACCCGCATCGCGCACGCGATCACCGAGGTCACCAACGTCACGCCCAACTCCCACCAGCCGTACGTCGGCATGTCGGCCTTCGCGCACAAGGCGGGCCTGCACGCCTCCGCGATCAAGGTGGACCCGAACCTCTACCAGCACATCGACCCCGCCCAGGTCGGCAACGACATGCGCATGCTCGTCTCCGACATGGCCGGCCGGGCCTCGGTCGAGCTCAAGGGCCGCGAGCTGGGTTACGAGCTCAGCGGCGACCAGTCGCGGTGGCTGGTCGAGCGGGTGAAGGAGCTGGAGGCCAAGGGGCACACGTTCGACGCCGCCGACGCGTCCTTCGAGCTGCTGCTGCGCGACATGGTCGAGGGCGGGAACCGGCGCCACTTCACGGTCGAGTCGTGGCGGGTCATCGTCGAGCGCCGGCCGGCCGGCGACGTGGTCAGCGAGGCGACGGTGAAGCTGCACGCCAAGGGGGAGCGGATCGTCGCGACCGGCGAGGGCAACGGCCCGGTGAACGCGCTCGACCGCGCGGTGCGACTCGGCCTGGAGAAGCTGTACCCTGAGCTGGCCGAGGTCGAGCTGATCGACTTCAAGGTGCGGATCCTCGAAGGCACCCACGGCACGGACGCGGTGACGCGGGTGCTGATCACCTCCAGCGACGCGACCGGCGAGTGGGCCACGGTCGGTGTCGCGGAGAACGTCATCGAGGCGTCCTGGCAGGCGCTGGAGCAGGCGGTGACCTATGGTCTGCTGCGGGCCGGCCACAGCGCCTGACCTCTGCGGCACCCGACGGGCCGGGATGATCGGATTGCGACCGGTTGGTCACGAGACGTGAGAGAACGTCTGTGGTTTTAGTGACATTTGGTCTACTTAGTGCTTAGATAGGCGAAGCTCCTGAGGCGGTCTTCGCCATGACGGCGATCCCGGCCACGGTTCCAGCCTCAGCGTCCATGCTCTGGCTCAACGGAGGGTGACGGCAAGAAGCATCTGCGCACCGAACCCCGTGCTGTCGCGACCTGCCCGGCTTCTGATCGTCCCCCCGGGAGCGGCCGGTGCCGCGAGAGCCGAGCCACGTCCATCACCATGACCAGCCACGTGACTGCTTTCGGTTCGAACACTTTTCGGACATCAGTCATCCCCTCGCTGGCACACCCGGAATGGGAGGGTCTTGTGATCACCTCGCCGTCTTACTACGACCAGATCGGTGGCGCGCCGGTCGTGCGCGACGTCGTCGACGCCTTCTACGTGCGCGTGCTCGCCGACGACGACCTGAAGCCGTACTTCGCCGGCATCGACATGCCCAGGCTGAAGCGGCACATGGTCGTGCTGCTGTGCTCCGTCCTCGGCGGCCCGGAGCCGTACGAGGGCCGTGACCTCGGAGAGGCGCACGCCGGCATGGGCGTCACGTCCGAGCACTACGACAAGGTCGGCGAGCACCTGTTCGCCGTCCTGGAGGCCGGCGGCGTCGGCGAGGACATCCTGCGCGACGTCGGCCTGGTGCTGGGCAAGGTGAAGCCGTCCATCGTGGCCGGCCCCTCGGATACGACGGCGGAAACGGCCGGCTGAGTGGACACGCAGGCTCTCAAGGACAGCTGGCACCTCGTCTCCCGTTCGGGTGACCAGGTGCCGCTGTACTTCTACTCCGTTCTTTTCCTGATGAATCCGGACGTGCGGGACATGTTCCCCGTGTCCATGGCGCGTCAGCGCGACCGGCTCGTGGGCGCGCTCGGGCACGTCGTCAGCAACGTCGACCAGGTGGAGGGCGTCGTCCCGTTCCTCCAGCAGCTCGGCCGCGACCACCGCAAGTTCGCGGTGACCGCCGCGCACTACCCCGCCGTCGGCCAGGCCCTGCTCGCCACGCTCGAACACTTCCTCGGCGACCGGTGGACCCCCGCCCTCGCGCACGACTGGACGCAGGCCTACAACCTGGTCGCCCAGGTGATGGTCGAGGCGTCCAACGAGGCGGCGAAGGTGTCCCCGCCGTGGTGGGAGGCCGAGATCATCGGCCAGGAGAACCGCACGCTCGACATCGCCGTCATCCGGGCGAGGCTGAACTACCAGTACCCCTTCCGCCCGGGGCAGTCGGCGTCGATCTCCTACTCCATGCGGCCGCGCATCTGGCGGTTCTACTCGTTCGCCAACGCCCCGCGCCAGGACAACACCATCGACCTGCACGTACGCATGGTCGACGGCGGCGCGCTCAGCTCCGCGCTGGTGATGGGCGCGCGCCGCGGCGACGTCCTGCGCGTCGGCGCGGCCGTGGGCGAACGGCTGACGCTCGCCCCGGAGGTCCAGGGCGACCTGCTCATGATCGCGGGCGGTACCGGCCTCGCGCCGCTCAAGGCGCTGGTGGAGCAGATCGCCTTCGAGGGCCCGTCGCGCAGGGTGGACCTCGTCGTCGGCGCCCGTACGTCGAGGGACTTGTACGACCTGGAGGCGCTGGGCAAGATGGCGGCCGAGCACCCCTGGCTCAACGTCGTCCCGGTCGTCTCCCACGACCCGTTCTACCGGGGCACCCGCGGATACGCCGTGGACGTCGCGTTGCAGGGATGGCGTGGCCAGCACGTCTTCGTCTGCGGCTCGGAGGAGATGGTGCAGGCCACGAACGGACGGCTGCTGGACGCCGGCGTGCCGTCCGAGCAGATCCACTTCGACGAGTTCACGAGCGACAGAGGTCGGGAGTCATGACGGCGGAGATGCCTTGGGGAAGCCCGGCGGGTGAGCGCCAACCCCTCACCCCGGATCGGGTACGCAAGCACGAGTTCACGCGCACCCCCCTTGGGCGCCGTGGCTACAGCGAGGACGAGGTGCGGGCGTTCCTGTACCGGGTCGCGGACGACATGGCCGCCAGCGACAAGGAGAAGGCGGACCTGCGGGCGTACATCGACCGCATGAAGCAGTGGTACAAGGAGCACGGCCTCAACCCCGAGCAGGCCACCGGGCCGCAGACCCCGAGCGTCGACGCGATCAACATTCTCTCCCGCGCGCAGCAGACCGCCGACGCCCAGATCGCCGAGGCGGAGGACTACGCCCGGCGGATCGTCGGCCAGGCCCGCCAGCAGTACGAGGAGATGCTGACGGAGGCGCAGCGCCAGGCGGAGGAGGCGGCCAACCAGGCGGTCGGCGCCTACCGCGCGGGCGACGGGGTCCAGAGCGCCGAGGCCGAGGAGCTGGAGCGCCGGATCGCCTACCTGCGTACGTTCGCCGACGTCACGCAGGTGCAGTTGCGCGCGGTCCTGGAAGGGCTCGCCAACGAGGTCGGCAAGCTCGGCCACGTGCCGGACAAGGCCAAGCAGGTCGCGGCCGGCTCCCCTTCGGTCTACGGGTAGCCGCCCGCCGGCCCCCAGGGGGAGGGCTACGACAGCGTGCCGGACGAACTCGTGCGCAGCGTGACCGGACCGGCCGGAGTATGCACGATCAGCGTGCGTCCCGAGCAGGTGACATCCGGCCGGTCGGTCCCGGGCACCACCACGGTCAGCAGCGAACGGGCCACGGGCGAGACGATCACGCCGGCGGGCTCCTTGCGCATGTACCCCGGCGAGATCCAGCCCTGGTAGGGCGAGGTCCGTCCGCGCACCACCCGCTGGCCTCCGACCGGCCGGCACGAAGGCATCGCGAGCTGGACGATCGACGCCTTCCACCCGCCGTCGGCGACCACCACCCGGCCGCCCGCGTTCGACACGACCTTCAGGTCCGGGGCGAGGTGCCACAGGTTGCGCAGCTTGCCTCCGCCGCCGTCGAGCACCGCCATCACGTCCTGGTGATGGCTGACCAGCACCGACCGCGTGCGCGCCACGCCGTACGCCCGGTCGGTGAACGTGAACGACTGCCGTTCCTTGTCCAGCGACCGGCGCACGAGCTTGGTGGGGGTGTGCCCCCGGAACCTCCGGCCCACGAGGACCGGCACGTTGTGGGCCTCCGGGCTCAGCGTCCACCGCCGGTACGGCGTGTTCTCGTAGGAGTGGAAGCCCGCCTCCGTGAGGATCGAGCGGCCCTGGGCGTAGTAGGTGACGCCCATGTGGTCCTCGTGGCCGTGGAACTTCAGCGCCGGGCCGAACCGGATCGAGTAGTAGGCCGACTGCGGGTCGGCCCAGGCCGTACGGCCGAAGACGTATCCCGCGTCGAAGACCTGCACGGTGGCGTCGGCGTGGTCGAACGCGGCGGGCTGGACGTCCGCGGGCCCGTCGCCGACCGGCACCATGTAGCCGTTCGGCTGGGTCGCGGCGCTGATGTGCCGGGGCAGGCTCTCCCAGCGGCTCGCCAGCGCCGCCGGCACCTTCATCCCGCAGTCCCTGATCGTGTCGACCGCCACCCTGAGCCGGTCGTGCACGTAGATCGCGTAGCGTGGCGCCTGCTCGCGCAGGGCGCCCTGCCCGTCGATGTCGAGCGTCATCGACTTGACCATCCGGCGTACGGCGAGGTTCTTCCACGCCGGGTTGCCGTAGCGGCAGCCGATGCGCAGCAGGCCGATGTCCTGGTCGAGCCCGTGGTTGTGGCCGAGTTCGTAGTGCTTGGGGTCCGCCAGCAGCTTCGCGTGCAGGGCGAGGCTCGACGTGAGCCAGCGCTCCTTCACGTACCTGCTCAGGCACACCAGGGCCGGGGCGCGCAGCGCGATGGGATGCTCGGCCCAGGCGTACCTGGCGGTCGTCCGGCCGCCGTACGGGTTGTCCGCGACCCAGTCCCTGGCGATCTCGACGGCCCGGTCGAGGTAGTCGGTCTTGCCCGTCGACTCGTAGTCGGCCACGAGCCGGCCCATCCACCGCAGCGACTGGAACACCATCTGCCAGGACCGGTTCCGGTACGGGTCCATGCGCCAGTTGACGTCCTTGCCCACGGTGACGGCGGGGAGAGCGAGGAAGGACAGCCTGCCGTTCATGATGTCGGGGGAGGTGGGGGTGGCGGGCAGCCAGTCCCCCTGGCACTCCGGCGTGCGCTGCGGCGTCCGGGCCGCGGCGGGCACGGCCGTCGTGGCGGCGAGCGCGCTCAGGGGGAGCGCGGCCGACAGGAGGAGGGCGGTGAGGCGGCGGGGCACGCCGGTTCCTTCCGGGATTCAGGGCAGGGGTGCGCCATGCTGTCCGGTTCTTGATGATCTGGTCAAGCCGCTTTGATCACAACTACGCAACTGACCTCGGTCTTCGCCCTGTCGTCACCCGGTGATCGCCCCGCTGTCGCCCCGCCGTACCGCCGTCGTCGCTCACCGTGGCGAACGCGCCCTGCCGTCCTTGGCCGGATCCTTACGCGAAACGGCCGTCCGGCCGCTCGTGCGTCCCGGACGGGGTCTGCCAGCCTGGTCGCCATGCTCGCACCGTTCCCCGAGACTCCCGCCGCCGCGGCGGCGCTGGCCGCGGCGACCAGGTTCTGCCCGCCCGCGCTGCTCAACCACTCGATCAGGTCCTACCTGTGGGGCGCCGGGTACGCTCGCGCGCACGGGATCGGCTTCGACGACGAGCTGTACTACGTGTCGTCCCTGCTGCACGACGCCGGGCTGACCGAGACGTTCGACAGCCACCGCGTGCCGTTCGAGGAGGCGGGAGGACGTCTCGCCTGGGTCTTCGGCCTGGCGGCGGGCTGGCCGGCGGAGCGGGCCGCGCGGGCCGAGGAGATCATTGTCCTGCACATGCGCGACGACGTCTCCGCGTCGGAGGACCCCGAGTCGCACCTCCTGCAGGTCGCCACGTCCTGGGACGTGTCCGGGCGGCGGCCCGGGGAGTTCCCGGGGGACGCCCGGGCCGCCGTGCTGAGCCGCTATCCCCGGCTCGGGTTCGGTGCGGAGTTCCTGGCCGCCTTCGAGGAGCAGGCGCGGCGCAAGCCGGGCTGCGCGGCGGCCCGCTCCGTCGACGGCGGCGTCGGCGCCCGGATCGCCGCCAACCCCCTGGACGCCTGATCCCGCCGCCTGATCCCGCCGCCTGGCCGGCCGCCCGGCGCGACCGGGCGGCCCGGCCGGGTCAGTCCTCCTTGGGCCCGGCGCTCTCGACCACCTCGAAGGACCACAGCTCGGAGCCGGTCGCGGCGGGACCGCCGTGCCCGTGCCCGTGACCCTGCCCGTGCCCGTGCCCGTGGCCCTGGTTCTCCCCCTGTGCGGCGGCCTCGGCCGCGGCCCGCGCGTGTCCCGCCTGGAACGCCTGGCTCTCCTGCCAGCGCCGGAAGTCCTCCTCGCTACGCCAGCGGGTGTAGACCAGGTAGCGGTCGCCGCCCTCGACCGGCCGCAGCAGCTCGAACCACTCGAACCCGTCGGCGGACTCCACCATCCCGGCCCGGCCCGCGAACCGCTGCTCCAGTTCGCGCCGCATCTCCTCGGGCACCGTCAGCACGTTGATCTTCACGACCGAAGGCACATCGACTCCCGTACGCTCGACTTCATCCGACAGCAGACCACCTTAAGCACGCCCATTGGGCGTACCCCACTAGGCTCGTGACGTGCGTATCGCGAGGTTCTCGATGGGCGACCAGGTCGCCTTCGGCGTGGTGGAAGAGGGCGAGCAGGTCATCGCCAGGATCGGCGGGCACCCCTTCCACGGGGTGGAGTTCACCGGTGAGCGGTTCCCGCTGGCCGAGGTCCGCCTGGTCGCCCCCATGTTGCCCAGCAAGATCATCGCAATCGGCAAGAACTACGCCGACCACGCCAGGGAGATGGGCGGCGAGCCCCCGGCCGAGCCGGTCGTGTTCCTCAAGCCCAACACGACCGTGATCGGGCCGTCGGAGGCGATCGCGTACCCGGGGAAGCTGTCGGAGCGGGTCGACTTCGAGGGCGAGCTCGCCGTGGTGATCGGCCGGCTCTGCCGCGACGTGCCGGCCGAGCGGGCCGGTGAGGTGATCTTCGGGTACACCTGCGCGAACGACGTGACCGCACGCGACCTGCAGGCCAGGGACGGCCAATGGGCCCGGGCCAAGGGCTTCGACACGTTCTGCCCGCTCGGCCCCTGGATCGAGACCGAGCTCGACCCGGCCGACCTGGCGATCACGACCACGCTCAACGGCGAGGTCAGGCAGAGCGCCCGCACCTCCCTCCTGCTGCACGACATCCCCGCGCTCGTCGCGTACGTGAGCGCGGTCATGACCCTGCTGCCCGGCGACGTCATCCTGACCGGCACCCCCGCCGGGGTGGGCCCGATGTCCGTCGGCGACGAGGTCGGGGTCTCCATCGAAGGAATCGGAACTCTCACTAACCGGGTGATCTCACGTGACTAGGGTGCGCTTCGCCCCTTCGCCCACCGGCATGTTCCACGTCGGTGGCGCTCGTTCGGCGCTTTTCAACTGGGCGATCGCCGAGCGGTCCGGCGGCACGTTCGTGCTGCGCATCGAGGACACGGACGCCGCGCGCAACCGGCCGGAGTGGACCGAGGGCATCATCTCGGCCCTCGCCTGGATCGGCATCAACGGCGACTCGCCCCGGTTCGAGGGGCCCTACTTCCAGTCGGCGTACGAGCAGCAGCACCGCGAGGCGGCCGCGAAGCTGCTCAAGGACGGCAAGGCCTACCACTGCACCTGCACGCGGGACGACGTGAAGGCCAGGACCGGCTCCGAGCACCAGGGCTACGACGGGCACTGCCGCGACCTCGGCCTGACCGAGGGCGCCGTGCGGTTCCGCACGCCCGACGAGGGCGTGACGGTCGTGGACGACAAGGTCCGCGGGCGGGTGGAGTTCCCGAACGCCGCGATGGAGGACTTCGTCATCGTCCGGGGGGACGGCTCGCCGCTGTTCATCCTCGCCAACGTGGTCGACGACATGGAGATGCGGATCGACCACGTGGTCCGTGCCGAGGAGCACCTGTCGAACACGCCCAAGCAGCAGTTGCTGTGGCGGGCGCTCGGCGCCGAGCCGCCGGTCTGGGCGCACGTGCCCGTGATCGTCAACGAGAAGCGGCAGAAGCTGTCCAAGCGGCGTGACAAGGTCGCCCTGGAGTCCTACCGCGACGAGGGCTACCTCGCCGAGGCGATGGTCAACTACCTGATGCTGCTCGGCTGGGGGCCGGGCGACGACCGCGAGATCATGCCGTGGTCGGAGATGATGCCGCTGTTCCGGCTGGAGGACGTGAACCAGGCCCCGGCGTTCTTCGACGAGAAGAAGCTGCGGGCCTTCAACGGCGAGTACATCCGGGCGCTGCCCCGCGAGGTGTTCGCCGCCCGCTGCGAGCCGTGGCTCGACCCGTCCTGGGACAGCGACGTGTTCGCCCGCGTGGCCGACCTGGTGCAGACCCGGGTCGCGGTGCTGTCGGAGGTCACCGCCAACGTCGACTTCCTGTTCCTGGACGAGCCCGTCTTCGACCAGCCGTCCTGGGATAAGGCGATGAAGCCGGGGGCGGACGCGATCCTCGCCGGGTACGCCGAGCGCCTGGAGACGGTGAGCTGGGACCCCGACTCGCTGAAGACCGCGCTGGAGGAGGTGGGCCTCGCCCACGGCCTCAAGCTCGGCAAGGCGCAGGCGCCGGTCCGGGTGGCGATCACCGGCCGGACCGTGGGCCTGCCGCTCTTCGAGTCGATCGAGGTGCTCGGCCGGGAGCGTTCGCTCGACCGCCTCCGCGCCGCCCTCACCCGCCTCCAGGGCGCGTCCTGATCCCCTGATGGATCAGCGGAGGCCGCGGCGGTCGAGGAGAGGGGCGATCTCCGGGTCCCGGCCGCGGAAGGCCCGGAACGCCGCCATCGAGTCCACGCTGCCGCCCCGGGAGAGCAGGGCCGCACGGAAGGCGTCCCCGTTCTCCCGGCGCAGCCCGCCGTTCTCGCCGAACCACTCGACCGTGTCGGCGTCGAGCACCTCGCTCCAGATGTAGGAGTAGTAGCCGGCGCTGTAGCCGCCCGCCCAGATGTGGGCGAAGTACGTGCTGCGGTACCTCGGCGGGACGGCGGGCAGGTCCACCCCGGCGTCCCTGAGCGCCCGCCGCTCGAACTCCTCCACGTCTTCGTCGCCGTCGTACGCCGTGTGCCAGGCCCAGTCGAGCAGGGTCGCGGCGAGGTACTCCAGCGTGGCGAAGCCCTGGCCGAACTTCTGGGTCTCCAGCATCCGGTCGACGAGGTCGCGCGGCATCGGCTCACCCGTCTCGTGGTGCCGCGCGTACTCCGCCAGGATCTCCGGGTGCGTCGCCCACATCTCGTTGACCTGCGAGGGATACTCCACGAAGTCCCGCGGCACGGCCGTCCCGGAGAACCGGGGGAACCGCACGTCGGAGAACAGGCCGTGCAGCGCGTGCCCGAACTCGTGGAACATCGTGTTGACCTCGTCGAACGTCATGAGGGTCGGCTCGCCCCTGACGATGTTGAGGTTGTTGACCACCACCGGCCGGGTGCCCTCCAGGCCCGACTGCTTCACGAGGCTGTTCATCCACGCCCCGCCCCGCTTGGACGCCCTGGTGTGGAAGTCGCCCAGGAACAGGCCCAGCGGCGAGCCGTCCTCGTCCCGCACCTCGAAGACCCGCACCTCCGGGTGGTAGCCCCGCAGGTCCGGGCGCTCGTGGAAGGTGACGCCGTAGAGGCGCGTCGCCGCGTTGAAGACGCCCTTCTCCAGCACGGTGTTCAGCTCGAAGTACGGCCGCATCCGGCGGCTGTCGATGTCGTGGCGGGCCTTGCGCACCTTCTCCGCGTAGAACGCCCAGTCCCACGGCTCGATCGGGTGCCCGGCGATCTCCTCCAGGTCCGCCTGCTCCTTGCGGGCGTTGGCCACGGCGGGCGGCACGAGCCGGTCCAGCATCTCGGTCACGGCCCGTGTCGTGCCCGCGGTCTGGTCGGCCAGGACGTACTCCGCGTGGTTCTCGTAGCCGAGCAGCCGCGCCCGCTCCCGGCGCAGGGCGGCCATCTCCCTGATGAGGCCGGCGTTCCCGGCGCCGCGTCCGGCGGAGGCGCGGTAGATCCGCTCGCGCAGGGACCGGTCGGTCAGATCGGCCAGGGCGGGCTGACCGGTGGGCAGGACCAGCGAGATCAGATAGCTGCCGTGCAGGCCGCGCTCCCCGGCCTGGTCGGCGAGCGCCTGGACGGCGTCCGGCGAGAGCCCGTCGAGCTCGGCGACGTCCTCGACCACCACCGCGCGCTCGTTGGTGTCGGCGAGCAGGTTCTGCTGGAACGTGGTGCCAAGGGCCGAAAGCCGCTCGTTGATCTCCCTGAGCCGGTCCTGGTCCCGCTCGTCGAGCGTGGCGCCCGCGCGGGTGAAGTCGGTGAGGTAGCGCTTCAGCAGCCACCGCTGCTCCTCGTCGGCCGCCTCGACCGCCTGGACGCGCTCGAACAGCCTCCGGTCGAGGTGGATCGCGTCGGCGTGCTGGGCGAGCCTGGGCGTGACGGCCTGCTGGATCTCCTGCACGCCCGGAGTGGTGTCGGACGACGCCTGGTTGAAGAACACCGCCGAGACGCGGTCGAGCAGCCCGCCCGACCTCTCCATCGCCTCGATGGTGTTCTCGAACGTCGGAGGCTCCGGATTCGCGGCGATCGCCTCGACCTCCGCGAGGTGCTCGGCCATGCCCTGCTCGAACGCCGGCGCGTAGTGCTCCTCCCTGATCTCCTCGAACGGAGGCAGCCCGTACGGCAGGTCGCTGGGGCTGAGGAAGGGGTTCGCGGCCGAGGTCATGGCGGGCGGCTCCTCACGTGGCGCTGGCGTTTGTCCCAGCCTCGCACAGAAGCGCCGGAGCCTTCGCCCGGGAGGATCGGATCACGAGATCGTGGGGCGCGCCGCAATCGTTTTGGTAGTGGGTCGCAAGCTGGGCTATCCTTTCGGAGTCGCAAGCGGGAGCCGCGAGGCCCCCGCGAGCAGATGGGGTATGGGGTAATTGGCAGCCCGACGGATTCTGGCTCCGTTAGTCTAGGTTCGAGTCCTGGTACCCCAGCTGGATCCCCCCAAGGGATTCTGCTGGAAGCAGCGCAGTGCATGGTCCCGTCGTCTAGTGGCCTAGGACGCCGCCCTCTCAAGGCGGTAACGGCGGTTCGAATCCGCTCGGGACTACTTCACTGCACTCGGCTCCGTCGTCTAGTGGCCTAGGACGCCGCCCTCTCAAGGCGGTAGCGCCGGTTCGAATCCGGTCGGGGCTACATCTCCGAAACCCTCGGCACCTCCCCGTGCCGGGGGTTTCGTCGTTACGAGGACGCCGCACCCTGTTCATGGCCCGCAGTGCGGGCGCGAATCCGGTCGGGGCTACCTCACCGAAACCCTCGGCACCTCCCCGTGCCGGGGGTTTCGTCGTCACAGGGACTGTCGGCTGGCGTTTGACTTCAAGCGCTTGAGGGATGTTCTGCTGGGCGCATGACGAGCTTCACCATCCAGGACGTTTCCCGGCACAGCGGGCTGAGCGAGCCGACGCTGCGCTACTACGAAGAGGCCGGGCTGGTCGGGCCGATCGGCCGTGACGAGAGCAGCGGACATCGCCGCTACCAGGACGCGAGGTGCGTGCCACGGCGCGTTCGGCGGCCCGCGAGGCGGAGCTGCGCGCGGCGGTGCGTCGCGGCGGTGCCGACGACGCCGGCTTGGAGGTCGTCGCCGCGGAGCTGACGACCGACGACGGGTGGGCCGCCGCGCTGGCGGGTTGCGACGAGGTCCATCACGTCGCGTCGCCCATCCCCGTCGTCCAGCCGGAGGACCCCGACGAGCTGATCGTCCCCGCCCGTGACGGTGCGTTGCGGGTGCTGCGCGCCGCGCGGGACGCGGGTGTCCGGCGCGTCGTGCTCACCTCGTCCTTCGCCGCGGTCGGATACACCCCCAAGCCCGGCGCCGAGTTCAACGAGGACGACTGGACCGACCCCGACATGCCAGGGCTGGCACCCTACCCACGCTCGAAGACGATCGCCGAGCGGGCCGCGTGGGACTGGACGAAGCGCGAAGGCGGCGACACCGAACTCGTCGTGGTCAACCCGACCGCCATCCTCGGGCCCACCCTGACGACCGGCCTGCGCTCCTCGACCCAGCTGGTCAAGGCGATGCTCGACGGGAGCATGAGCGTCGCGCCCCGGCAGCGCTTCGGCGTCGTCGACGTGCGCGACGTGGCCGACCTGCACATCCGCGCCATGGCCGCGCCCGAGGCCGCGGGCAAGCGCTTCCTGGCCGTCGCCGACGGTCCGGTGCTGAGCTTTCTGGAGGTGGCCGAGATCCTGCGCCGGCGGCTCGGTCCGCTCGCCGCACGGGTTCCAACGCGGGAGGCGCCGGGGGACGAACCGCCACGGCCGGTCATCCACAACGATCGAGCCCGCGACGAGCTCGGATGGCGTCCGCGCCCCGCCGAGACGGCGATCGTGCGGACGGCCGAGAGCCTGCGCGAGCTGGGTCTGCTGGAGGCGGGGAGCTGACGGCGCGAGAGCCGCGGACGCACGGCCCGGGGTTCCGTGTCGTGCCCTAGAGATGGCGGGCGCCGGCGTCCAGGCTGGAGACGGTCAGCACGCCGTCGATGCCGGCGAGTGCGGCGGTGAGGCCGCCGATCGGGCCGGGGCCGTGGACCGTCATGGAGACGGTGACCGTACGGCCCTCGCGGCGCTCACCGGGCTGTTCTAGCGAAAGCTCGCTCACGGCGAAGTCGCGTGCGCCGCACTCGGTCAGGATCCGGGAGAACGCGCCGCGGCCGTCGATGTAGGACAGCGTCAGGGCGTACGGCGTGTGCCGGGAGCGGGGGAACCGGGCGGCCAGCGGGGTGAGCCCGAGCATCACGACGAAGTGCCCAACGGTCGCCAGGGTGGCCAGCAGCCACAGACCGGCGCCCGCGGCCATGCCGACACCGGCGGTGAGCCAGACGGCGGCGGCGGTGGTCAGGCCCTTCACCGCGTCGCGCCGTACGAAGATCAGCCCGCCGCCGATGAAACCGATGCCGGAGATGATCTGGGCGGCCACCCGGGACGGGTCGAGTGTGACGTGCTCACCGAGGAGGTCGGAGAAGCCGTGCTTGGACACGAGCATGAACAGCGCGGCACCGAACCCCACGAGTGTGTGCGTGCGCAGCCCGGCGCTCTTCTGCCGGATCTCCCGTTCCGCCCCGATGGCGGCCGACAGCACCAGCGCGATGGCGAGGTCCACCGCCTGCTCCAGTTCCGGGACCGCCTCCACGGCCAGTGATACGGGCGTCACGAGAACCAGCCTAAGACCGGCCCCGGTCACCGGCCGGTCATCCGAGCCCGTGAGGCCGGCCCGGCGCCGCGCCGGGGCCGGTACCGTCCGTTCCGCCGGCGAACGTCCGGAGGATCCCGGCCGTCGTGGTGTCCACCGGCAGGAACGCCTCCAGTTTCAGCTCGGAGAGCGTGACGTCGACGGCGGTGGCGAAGGTCGTCACGGTCGTCATGAGACGCAGTTCGCCGAGCGAGGTGCGCAGGTGGAGCGGCACCGCGAAGCCGAGCTGCCCGGCGGACGGCTCCGGCGCGGGCACGTACCGCGTCAGCTCGTCGCGCAGCTCCGGCAGGTGACCCAGGCGGGTCAGGATGTGCCGGGCCCATTCGGCGAGGTTCCCTATGCGCGGCGCCAGGCCGCGCGGATGCAGCGCGAGGCGGTACACGTTCGCCCCGGCGCCGAGCAGCTCGGGATCCGCGCCCTCGGTGATCAGGCCGAAGGCCTCGTTCGCGGCGATCAGGCCGCCGTCGCGGTCCACGACCAGCGCGGGGTACGGCAGGTGCCCGCGCAGGATGTGGCCGATCGCCGTGCGCACCGGGGCGAGCACCGGGTCGTCGAGCGGGCTTTCCGGATAGGCGGGGGCGTACCCGGCCGCCACGAGCAGTTCGTTGCGCTCGCGCAGCGGCAGTTCGAGCCCTTCGGCGAGCCGTACGACCATGTTCCGGCCGGGCACGGACCTGCCGGACTCGATGAAGCTGAGGTGCCGCTGGGTGGTGCCCGCCCGCAGCGCCAGCTCCAGCTGGCTGAGGCGACGGCGGGTCCGGCGGTCGCGGAGCGCGCGGGGGAAGTCCACGGTGACCCTTTTAGCGGCACCCGCGGCGTCCCGGCCATTCCCTGCGGGGAATTGCCGCCGGCCCGCGCGGATCGCGAGCATCGCCGGTATGGACATCGGTGTACTGCTTCCGACCGGAACCGCCCAGTGGGGCGCGGACGGCGACCCCAGAGAGCTGGTCGCCCTCGGCCGCCAGGCGGAACGCGCGGGGTTCTCCTCGCTCTTCGTCAACGACTCCCTGATCAGCCCGCGCGTCGAGGCGCTGACCATGCTGGCGGCGCTCGCCCCGGCGACCGGCCACGTGACCCTGGGGACGGCCGCGCTGCTGCCCTTCCTGCGGCGGCCGATCCAGGCCGCCCAGTCCCTCGCGTCGATCGACCTGCTCAGCGGGGGCCGGCTGACGGTCGCGGTCGGCGCGGGGTTCCCCGGCCGGTTCGGCCGGCCGTTCTACACCCTGTCGGAGGTGCCGTGGGAGCGCCGCTTCACGCGGCTCGACGAGACCGTGGCGCTCTGGCGCGCGCTGTGGAGGGGCGAGACCTCCTTCCGCGGCGAGATCCTCCGATTCGACGACATCCCGCCCGCCACCCGGCCGTTCCGCCCCGGCGGGCCGCCGATCTGGCTCGGTGGCGCCACACCGGCCGCGCTCGCCCGCGCGGGGCGGCACTACGACGGGTGGCTGCCCTATCCGCCCGACCCGGCCGACTACGCCGCCGGGCTCGCGGCCGTACGGGAAGCGGCGGGCACGGCGGGCCGGCGGCCTGAGGACGTCACCCCGGCCCTGTTCGTCTCCGTGTGGATCGACGACGACGGACCCGAGTCCGGTCGCCGGGCCCTCGACGCGTACGCACGGGCCGCGTACGGCATGCCGCTGGAGGAACTGGAGCGGATCCAGGCGGTCGTCACCGGCACGGCCGATCAGGTGCTCGCGGGCCTGCGCCGCTACGTGGCCGCCGGGGCGCGGCACCTGGTCGTCCGCCTGGGCGCGCTGAGCCTGCACGGCCAGCGCGACCAGCTCGACCGGGTCGCCGAGCTGATCGCACCCCTCCGACGGGCCCGGCCGGAGCCGGAGGCCGGGCTCGCCTACGACGGGGTGAGGCCGGTCATCGTCCCGAGCGCGCCTTGAACAGGGCCCGCTTGGCGGCCTTGCCCACCTGCTTGTCCGGGTGGGCCTCGTCGATGAGCTCCAGCAGCTCCTCCAGGTGCGGGTGCCGGACCTTCCAGATCACGTCGAGCAGCCCGATGAGCGTCGGCGCCGGGCCGATGTCGTGCAGGCTGGACACGAACTCCGGCCGGCCGAGCCCCGCGGAGATCGTCCACATGTCCAGGATCAGCCAGTGGGTGTCCGCCTGCGTGGGCTCGGGGGCGTCCTCGACGTCCATCTGGGTGAGGTGCGTCGCGGCGTACGGCCGCAGGGACGGCTCCTTCAGCGCCTCCTGCCAGGCCGGTATGGCGGCCTCGCCCAGCGAGCCCACCAGGCTGGCCGCCTGCACCCGGACGAGGGCGTCCGCCTCCTCCTCGGCGGCGGCGCCCAGCAGCTCGGCGGCGGCCCGCGCCGGGTCGCGCAGGGCGAGCCAGGCGGCGAACTCCTCGTCTGCCTCTTCCTCGGACATGTCCGCGCTGAACGACAGCAGGTCGAGGGCGGTCATCGCGTCGATCGCGGGCCGGGCGTCGACCTCGATGTCCTCGTCGTCCAGCAGGTGGACGAGGCCCTCGGCGCCGAGCGGCGTCAGGGTCACCGTGTCGTTCTCGACGGTCACCATGCCGTACCCGGTCAGCCAGGCGAGGACGGAGGCGAGCGGATCGCCCGCGGCGGCCCAGGCGTCGGCGCCCAGATCGTCGTACTCGGCCGCCGCCTCGGCCAGTTCCTCACGCAGCTCGGGCACCCGCCGGCCGCCCCCCGCCAGCAGCAGGCGGATGACCAACGCGCGGGTCAGGCCGGACAGGGCCAGCGTGAGGTCGTCGTCGTCCAGCTCGGGGTCGCCGTAGTCGACCGAGTGCAGGCCGAGCATCCAGACGTCGAGGACGTCGTCGTCGTCCTCGTAGGGCCAGCCCTCGGTGTCGGAGTCGACGCTGACCGTGTCGTCGCCGTCCGGGGCGAGGAACTCCAGGTCGATGGCGAGGTTCCACAGGTTCCAGATGTTGCGCGCGTCGGACAGGCCGAGCGTGCGCACGGCCTCGTCCACCTCGGCCTCGCCGAGCAGGGTCTCCTCGCCCACCTTGCGCCCGGTGCCGACCCACAGCGCCAGGTCGCGGGCCTGGGCGATGAGCGTGACCCCGCGCGCCGCCTCGGCCAGCTCGACGTCGGGGCGCAGCCGGATCGTGGGCAGCGCCGCGATCTCGTCGGCGAACGGCTCGAAGTCGCCGAGGCCCTCGTCGGACCCCTCCTCGTCGAGCTCGTCCTCCTCCTCGTCCCAGTCGCGTTCGGCGATGACGTCCTCCATCGCCTCCACGAAGTCGTCCTCGACCTCGTCCAGCTCGGCCAGCAGGGTCTCCAGGGAGGCCGAGCCGGGCGTGAGCCGTCCGGTGCCGGACAGGAAGGTCAGGTACGCCCGGACGGCCGGGATCATCCCGTCCGCCGCGGCGTCGGGGTCCTCCACGACCTGGGGCATGCGTTCGAGGAGGATCGTGCGCAGATCGCCGCGCTTCCAGAGCCCGACGTCGGTACGGGCGATCAGGCGATGCCACAGTGCCACCGGACCCACGAGATCGGGGTCGCTGCCCGGCGCGTTGCCCGGCGTCCAGAGGATGAATTCTTGGAGCAGGGGGCGCAGTTCAGCGGCGGCTGCCTCGATGCGATCTGTCACCCCGCCAGCCTAGGGCTATCGGGACGCCGCTCTCCAATCAGTTCGGCCCCTCAGTTGCACCCGGTTCGCGCGTTCAGTTCGCCCGGCGCATGGCCTCGGTGATCCGCTCGGCCGCGGTGACGACCGGCGCGGCGTGCATACGGCCGGGCGTACGGGTCAGCCGCTCGATGGGCCCGGACACGGAGACCGCGGCGATCACCTTGCCGCCCGCGCCGCGGATGGGCGCCGACACGCTCGCCACGCCCTGCTCGCGCTCGCCGACGCTGTGCGCCCAGCCCCTCCTGCGTACGCTCGCGAGCGTGGCGGCGGTGAACTTGGCGCCGCGCAGGCCGCGGTGCAGCCGGTCGGGCTCCTCCCAGGCGAGCAGGATCTGCGCGGCGGACCCGGCGGTCATGGGCAGCGCGGAGCCGACGGGCACGGTGTCGCGCAGGCCGCTCGCGCGCTCGGCGGCGGCCACGCAGACCCGCTCGTCGCCCTGGCGGCGGTAGAGTTGGGCGCTCTCGCCGGTGAGGTCGCGGAGCTGGATGAGCACCGGCCCGGCGACGGCCAGCAGGCGGTCCTCGCCCGCGGCGGTGGACAGCTCCGAGAGCCGGGGGCCGAGGATGAAGCGGCCCTGCGTGTCGCGGGAGACGATGCGGTGGTGCTCCAGGGCGACCGCCAGCCGGTGGGCCGTGGGCCTGGCCAGACCGGTCGCCTGGACGAGCTGTGCCAGGGAAGCGGGGCCCGCCTCCAGGGCGTTTAGCACGAGAACCGCCTTGTCGAGTACTCCGACCCCGCTAGAGTTGTCCATACCCCGATACTGCCGTCTCGCCATACGAGATGCAAACGCAATGGTGGGGATAACTAGATAGACTGTCCATATCCCGATATATCCGTCTCATCATGAGAGACATTGCCGGGGGCCTGAGCGCGAGGAGGCGTCAACCATGGGTCGAACACTGGCTGAGAAGGTCTGGGAGCAGCACGTCGTACGCCGGGCCGAGGGCGAGCCCGACCTGCTCTACATCGACCTGCACCTCATCCACGAGGTGACCAGCCCGCAGGCGTTCGACGGTCTGCGCATGGCCGGCCGCCCCGTGCGCCGTCCCGAGCTCACGATCGCCACCGAGGACCACAACGTGCCGACCGTGCTCGGGCCGATCGCCGACCCGGTGTCGCGTGCGCAGGTCGAGACGCTGCGCAAGAACGCCGCCGAGTTCGGTGTCCGCCTGCACCCGATGGGCGACGCCGGCCAGGGCGTGGTGCACATCATCGGCCCGCAGTTCGGGCTGACCCAGCCCGGCATGACCATCGTCTGCGGCGACTCGCACACCTCGACCCACGGCGCGTTCGGGGCCATCGCGTTCGGCATCGGCACCTCCGAGGTCGAGCACGTGCTGGCCACCCAGACGCTGCCCGCCTACCGGCCCAAGACGATGGCCATCGAGGTCAAGGGCGAGCTTCCGGTCGGCGTGACCGCCAAGGACCTGATCCTCGCGATCATCGCGAAGATCGGCACCGGCGGCGGGCAGGGTCACATCGTCGAGTACCGCGGCGAGGCCGTGCGCAGGCTCTCCATGGAGGGCCGCATGACCGTCTGCAACATGTCGATCGAGGCCGGCGCGCGGGCGGGCCTGATCGCCCCCGACGAGACCACGTTCGAGTACCTGCGCGGCCGTGCGCACGCGCCTTCCGGCGAGGCCTGGGACCGGGCGGTCGAGTACTGGAAGACGCTGCGCACCGACGACGACGCCGTGTTCGACAAGGTCGTGGAGATCGACGCCGCGACCCTCACGCCGTTCGTCACCTGGGGCACCAACCCGGGGCAGGGCGCGCCGCTCGGCGCCGCCGTGCCGTCGCCCGAGCAGTTCGCCGACCCGGTCGAGCGGGCCGCCGCCGAGCGGGCGCTGGAGTACATGGGCCTCACCGCCGGCACGCCGCTGCGCGACGTCCAGGTCGACACGGTCTTCGTGGGATCGTGCACCAACGGCCGCATCGAGGACCTGCGCGCCGCCGCCGAGATCCTGCGCGGCCGCTCGGTCGTCACCCGTACGCTGATCGTCCCGGGCTCCATGGGGGTCAAGAAGGCCGCGGAGGAGGAGGGCCTGCACGAGGTCTTCACGGCGGCCGGCGCCGAGTGGCGCGAGGCCGGCTGCTCGATGTGCCTCGGCATGAACCCCGACACGCTGAAGCCGGGCGAGCGCAGCGCCTCGACCTCCAACCGCAACTTCGAAGGCCGCCAGGGCAAGGGCGGGCGCACCCACCTCGTGTCGCCGCAGGTCGCGGCCGCGACCGCGGTGACCGGCCGGCTGACCGCCCCCGCCGACCTCTAGTCCGCCCACGTCCCAGGAGAAGATCATCATGGACGCCTTCACCACGCACACCGGCCGGGCCGTGCCGCTGCGCCGCAGCAACGTGGACACCGACCAGATCATCCCGGCCGTCTGGCTCAAGCAGGTCAGCCGTACGGGCTTCGAGAAGGGCCTGTTCGCCGCCTGGCGGGAGGACCCGTCGTTCGTGCTCAACGACCCGGCGTACGAGGGCGCGTCGATCCTCGTCTCCGGGCCTGACTTCGGCACCGGCTCCTCGCGTGAGCACGCCGTCTGGGCCCTGCAGCAGTACGGCTTCCGCGCCGTGATCGCCTCGCGGTTCGGCGACATCTTCCGCAACAACTCCACCAAGATGGGCCTGCTGCCGGTCGTCCTGCCCGAGGACGTCGTCAAGAGCCTGCAGGACGCGGTGGAGGCCGACCCGAAGACGGAGATCACCGTCGACCTCGTGGAACGCCAGGTGCGCGCGGGGGACCTGGTCGCGTCGTTCGAGATCGACGACTACACCCGCTGGCGGCTGCTGGAGGGTCTCGACGACATCGGCCTGACCCTGCGTCACGCGGACGCCATCGAGGAGTACGAGAATGGGCGGCAGCCATGGCTGCCGACGACCGTCTGAACGAGCCTCAGACCGAAGACGCGCTGCTGGCGCGGCGACTGCGTGATGCGCACCGCCGCGTCAGGGCGTTAGCCTTACCACAGGAGGAGCAGGCCCGCCTGGCGCGACGGCTGCTTGCTATCTGTGACGTGGCAAAGCGGGACATAGCCCATGCGGCCGCCCGGCTGGACGTCTTCATCGCCTATCTGGACGGCGCATCCGACACGCCGAGCAGGCGAAACATGCCCCCCGGTGATTGAGTCCCGCGACCTCGTCCCCTAATTTCAAGCGCGTAAGGGGGAGGAACCGAAATGAACAAGAAGGAACTCGTCGACGCGATCACGGATCGTGTCGGTGACAAGAAGACGGCCACCGAGGCCGTCAACGCCGTCCTCGACGCCATCCAGGGTGCCGTCGCCAGTGGCGACAAGGTCTCGATCACCGGCTTCGGCGCCTTCGAGATGGTGCACAAGCCCGCCCGTACGGCTCGCAACCCCTCCACAGGCGACCCGATCAAGGTGGAGGAGAGCTGGGCGCCAAGGTTCCGCCCTGGCGCGGACTTCAAGGAGCAGGTCAACGCGGGCGGCAAGGCCGCCAAGAAGAAGTAGCCGGCCCGCGGGGTCCGGCGACGGCCGGCCCTGTGGTCGTCGCCGGCGTTGTCGTCTCTGCGAGGGCGTTCCGGCAGGAACGTTCACGCGGGATCGTTCAAGCAAGGCTCACGCAGGTTCAGCACTGTGGACGGCGCTCGGGTTCCCGGGCGCCGTTCGTCTTGTGCCCGTCATGACGGGGTAAACAGCGCGAAACTCCACCCTGAACTGCGCAAACGTGTGCAACCATCGGGAAAGCGAATCGCCGGGGCGCCTCCCGGACCCCCGGTGGTCCGCGCGCGATGCGACCGGGGGATTGAGTCAGTGCACGTCGGCCACGAACGAGAGACCAGCCGCATTCCACTGGACCTGTTCGACCAGGCGCCGGTCGGGGTCCTGGTGACCCGGGGCGAGGACCATCGGCTCGTCTACACGAACGCCGCCGTCGCCGCCATGTTCGGCGAGCGGCCGGACGGTGAGTGGTCGGTCGACGGGTGGACGTGCGGCGACCGTGCGGTCGGCGGGTGGCCGGCCGGGACACCTGTCCGGGAGGCCCTCCCCGGCCTCGTCCGGCGGCTCTCGCCCGGCACGCTCGGCCACGTCCTGAAGACGGGGGAGGCGGCGTGCCTCGACGAGGTCGTCGTCACGGTGACCGGTCCCGGCGGCGCGTCCCGCGAGGGCTCCTTCCGCCTGAGCCTGTCCAGGGTGCCCCTCACGTGCGGGGAGAACGGTCTGCTTGCGGTGGTCCAGGAGATCACGGCCCACCTCGCCGCCGCCCGGCGCGTCCGGGTCATGGAGAAGGAGTGGCGCCGCATCCAGCGCCGCTACCAGAGCATGGTGTGGGCGGACGCGCACCTGGTGTGGGTGACCGGCCCGCACGGCGAGGCCAGGGAGATGAGCCAGGGCTGGCAGCGGCTGACGGGGCAGAGCGTGGAGGAGAGCCTCGGCGACGGGTGGTTCCGGGCCGTCCACCCCGAGGACCGCGCGGCCGCCGTGGAGTCCTGGGACAGGGCCACCGAAGAGGCCGTCTCGCTCTACGAGCAGATCTACCGCGTCCGCACCCCCGACGGCCGCTACCGTCACGTCCGCTACCGGGCCGTGCCCGTGCATGAGGACGGCGAGGTGGTGGAGTGGGTGGGCGCCTCCACCGACGTCGAGCAGGAGTGGCAGGAGGCCCGGCGTCGCCGGCTGCTGGACCGCGCCGCCGCCGCGGCGAGCGACATCTCCAACCTGGAGGAGATGTGCCAGGAGTTCGCCAACGTGATCGTGCCGGAGCTGGCCGACTCGTGCTACGTCTACCTGCTGCCCGAGGCGATCGGCGCGCCGCCCGCGTCGATCGTCACCGAGCGCGTCGCCTCCGCCGTACGGGAGGGGCTGCCGAGCCTGCCGGCGCGGCGCAAGGAGTACCACCCCGCCGACAGCGGGTTCGTACGCGCGGTGCGGCAGCGCCGGCCCCTGCAGGCGACCTTCCCGCCGGGACGGCCGCCGTTCCCCTGCGCGGACAACGTGACGGCCTGGATCGAGGAGGCCGGGGAGCACAGCCTGGCCATCATGCCGGTCGTCGTCGAGGGCGAGGTGGCGACGGTGGTCGTGACCGGCGTCTGCGGGGACCGCCCTCCGATCGCGCCGGACGACGTCCGGTTGATGCGGGAGATGCTCGACCACACGCACGACGCGGTCAGCAAGGCCCTGCGGTTCCGCCGCAGCCAGAGAGTGGCGCTGGCCCTGCAGCACAGCCTGCTGGCGGAGCCGCCCCGGGTGCCCGGCCTGGAGATCGCCGCGCGCTACCAGGCGAGCCCGACCGCCGCGGAGATCGGCGGAGACTGGTACGACGCGTTCGTGCCGTCCGGCGGCGCCCTCGACCTGGTGATCGGTGACGTGGCCGGGCACGACCTCGCCGCGGCCGTGTGCATGAGCCAGGTGCGGAACATGCTGCGCGCGCTCGCCGTCGACCGCGACGAGTCTCCCGGGCACGTCCTGCGGCGGCTCAACGCCGCCCTGGAGACCCTGAACGGCGAGAGCACCGCGACCTGCGTCCTGACCCGCGCCGAGAGGGAAGAGGAGGGCGGCTGGCGGCTGGCCTACTCGGTGGCCGGGCATCCGCCGCCGTTGCTGGTGACCGGCGACGGGCGGAGCCGCTTCCTGCGCGACGCGCGCAACCCCCTCCTCGGCCTGGATCACGACAGGCCGTGGGCCAGCGCCGTGGAGCCGCTGCCGCCGCACGCCACTCTGCTGCTCTACACCGACGGCCTCGTCGAACGGCGGGGCGAGGACATCGGCGACGGGCTCGAACGGCTGCGGCGGTGCGCCGAGCCGCTCGCCCGCGCACCCCTGGGCCGGTTCTGCGACGAACTGCTCACCGGGATGCCCCTGACGGGAGAGGACGACATCGCCATGATCGCCCTGCGCCTGCCGTCGGCGGCCGCCCTCTCCTGACGCCGTACGGCGGTCAGGGTCCCAGCAGATTCAGGGTCCCAGCAGATGCCGCAGGATCGCGAGCCCGATCTCCAGCCCCACGACGAGGCCGACTCCCGCGTCGCCGGTGCCCACCAGCGCGAGGGCCAGCGGCATCAGGACGGGGAACAGGGCGCGGGCCGCCCTGACCAGGGTCGGCGGCAGCGCGAACGGGACAGAAATCGTGATGGTCATGACGGACCTCCTGTCACGCGCCGGACATCCGGGCACGGATGGGCACCCGTCACACGCCGGGCGGCGGGGCCGGACGCGCCTGCGCGGTCTCGGCCCGCGCGACGAGCCGGATCACCTCCGGCGGAGCCCGCCGGGCGCGGGAAGGGTGACGGGACGGAACGGATGTGGACTGCCGGAACTCATCCCGACCACCTCCTCACGGTCATGGGGCGACGACCGCGCCCCTCGCCGTACCGCGTCGCGCACGCACCCCTCACGTAAGAGCTTCGGCACTGCGCGGCGTGATCCCCGCGAGCGGGGAAGCCACTTGGGGTCACCCCTTAAGCCGGGGAGACCTGTCCTGACCCGGGACGTCTCTCGACGAGGAGGGTCAGTGGCCTGTGTCCGCGCAGACGCCTCACCGAACGAGGTGCCTGCCCTTTCAGTACACCCCTGGCCAGGGCGTCCGGTCAAACCCGCCCGGTGTCAACCACGAGGTCCCCTTCTCCGGGCACGGGGAAGGTCGACAGCGTGAGGTAGGAGACCCGGCCGTCCGCCATGAGGAGGGCGACCCGCTGACCGGGACGCAGGTGTCGCAGCGGCCCGGCGTCGAACGCCTCGCGGTCGAAGGGGACGCGGGTGCCGTCGTCGAGGAGGACCACGCCCGACCGGCTCTCCGGATCGAAGCTCCGCACCGTCGCCTGCACCGCCACCCGCACGTCGTCAGCCTATCGCCGCGTCCCGTACCGCGGTGAAACTCCGTTGACGTCCTGATCGCGCGGGTGCCAGCATCGTCCGGCGTGACCACGACGGCGAGCCGGAGCCTGTGGCGTGCCCGGGACTTCCGGCGCTACGCCGGCGCCGACGCGATCAGCAAGGTCGGCAGCCAGGTCTCCCTG
Organism: Microbispora sp. H10670; assembly: GCF_014161385.1. Classification (NCBI taxonomy): domain Bacteria; kingdom Bacillati; phylum Actinomycetota; class Actinomycetes; order Streptosporangiales; family Streptosporangiaceae; genus Microbispora; species Microbispora sp. H10670. Next base: position 125,316 of record NZ_JABBWW010000010.1, read on the forward strand.
GTCGCCCTGCCGCTCACGGCGGCGATCACCCTGCACGCGAGCCCGTTCCAGGTGGGCCTGCTCACCGCCGCGGAGATGCTGGCCTTCCTGCTCGTCGGGCTGCCCGCCGGAGCCTGGGTCGACCGGATGCCGCGCCGTCCGGTGCTGGTCGCGGCCGACGTGGTCCGCGCGGCGGCGCTGCTGTCGATTCCCGCCGCCGCGGCGGCCGGCGCGCTCGGACTTCCGCAGATGTACGCGGTGGCCCTGCTGACCGGGCTGTGCACGGTCTTCTTCGATGTGGCTCACCAGAGCTACCTGCCCGCGATCGTGGGCCCGCGGGGCCTCGCCCGCGGGCACGGCGTGCTGGCGGCGAACGTCTCGGTCGCCGAACTGTCGGGCCCCGCGATCGGCGGCTGGCTGGTCCAGGCGCTCACCGCGCCCATGGCGGTCGTCGCCGACGCCCTCAGCTACGCCGTCTCCGCACTGCTGCTCGTCCGCGTACGGACGGACGAGGGGCGAGGGCGGGCCGGGAGCCCGGGCGAGGGGCGGGCAGAGGAGCAGGGCGAGGCGGCGCGCGGCGGGTTGCGGTCCGAGATCGCCGAAGGGCTCCGGTTCGTCCTCGGGCAGCCCGTCCTGCGCCGTGTCGCCATGGTCGGGGCGCTGACGATGACGTCGTTCGGCCTGTGGTCGGCCACGGTGCCGCTGTACCTCGTCCGTGAGGTCGGCGTGTCCCCGGGCGCGTACGGCACGCTGCTGTCGGCGGGCGCGGCCGGCGGGGTGTTCGGCGCCTGGCTCGGCCCGAGAGCCGTCGCCCGGATGGGCACGGGCCGGGCCATGTACGCGTCGGCGCTGGCGGCCACGCTGTTCATCCCTCCGCTCGCGTTCACCGGGGGAGGCGCGCGCCTGCTGATCTTCCCGGCGGCTCTCGCGGCCAGTGGGATTGCGACGACCGTCTTCTCCGTGGCGCAGGGGACCTACCGTCAGTCGATCTGCCCTCCGCACCTGCTCGGCCGCCTGAGCGCCACCATGCGGTTCCTCATGTGGGGCCCGGCGCCGCTCGGCGGCCTGCTGGCGGGCACGCTCGGGCAGCTCGCCGGGGTGCGCGTGGCGTTCTGGGCGGCCTGCGGCGCGTACGCGCTCGCGCATGTGCCGATCCTGCTGGCGCCGGGCATCCGCCGGGTGGGCTGAGGCTCAGCCCGGTTCCGGCCGGTCGTCCCCGGGGTCCGGCTCGCCGATGTAGGAGGCGATGCCGCGCAGGATGATCTCGACGCCGAGCTCGAACCGGTAGTCGTTCGACTCGTCCACCATGACGTCGGCGAGCTCCACCAGGTTCGGGAACCGGTCCGGCGGCAGCGAGGCGAAGTAGCTCTGGATCTCCTCGCGCATCTTCTCCGGGGCCGCTCCGCCGTTCTCCGGATAGCGGTCCCGCCAGAGGCTCTCCTCCAGCACGAACCCGTCCATGTACGTCGACAGCAGGTCGCCCGCGATGGCGACGACCTTCCGCGGCAGCCCGGCGGCGGTGAACATCGCCAGCATCCGTTCGACGTGGGGGAGCAGCTCCGGGGTGAAGGGGACGTGGGCCATCGAGATCTTCGCCATGTCCCGGTGGCTGAGCAGGCGCTGCCTTCCCTGACGGGCGAAGTTCCTGAGCTGCTCCCGCCACTGCTCGGGATCGGGCTCGGGCAGCTCGTAGCCGTCGAAGAGCCGGTTGTACATCAGCTGCAGCAACTCGTCCTTGTCGCGCACGTGGACGTACAGCGCCGAGACGGCGACGTGCAGCTCGGCGGCCACCTGGCGCATGCTCAGCCCGTCGTAGCCCTCCCGGTCGAGGACCGCGTACGCGGCGTCGACGATGCGCTCCCGGCTCAGGGGCGCCCTGGGCGGCCTGCGTCGCTTCGGCGGGCGTTCCCACGGCGGCGTCGGCATGTCCGGCTGCGTCAACGAGAACCTCCCACTCTCACGCCCATGGTAGTGAACACCGCTCCCGCTCAGCGAACACCGCTCTCCAGACGAGATATATCTTGTGTGTCGCAAGAACGAGATATATCGTGAGAACAGCGGACTTTGAACTGAACGCCGTTCAATGATAGAACAGCGCTCAGTTATTGGTGAACACTGTTCAGAAACTCAAGGAGGGGTGATGGCGAACACCGTCAGCACCGCGGCGTCCGAGGCGCCGGTGGATGAGGCGCCCGCGTACCGGTGGCGCTGGGCCGCTCTCTTCGTGATCCTCGCGGCCGAGATCATGGATCTGCTCGACGCGATGGTCACCAACATCGCGGCCCCGAGCATGCGCGCCGACCTGGGCGGATCGGAGTCCGTCATCCAGTGGCTGGGCGCCGCCTACACGCTGGCCATGGCCGTGGGCCTGATCACCGGCGGCCGGCTGGGCGACATCTTCGGGCGCAAGCGGATGTTCCTGATCGGGGCCGCCGGATTCACCGCGGGCTCCCTGCTGTGCGCCGTCGCGCAGTCGCCCGAGATGCTCATCGGAGCCCGGGTGGTGCAGGGCCTGTTCGGCGCGGTCATGCTGCCCCAGGGGCTCGGCATGATCAAGGAGATGTTCCCGCCGGCCGAGATGGGCAAGGCGTTCGGCATGTTCGGGCCGATGATGGGCCTGTCCGCCGTGGGCGGCCCGATCCTGGCCGGCTGGCTCGTGGAGGCCGACTACTGGGGCACCGGCTGGCGCATGATCTTCCTGGTCAACCTGCCGCTCGGCCTCGCCGCGCTGGCCGCCGGTCTGCGCTTCCTGCCCGAGTCGCGGTCGCCGCACCCGCTGCGGCTCGACCTGGGCGGCGTCGTCCTCGCCTCCCTGGGCGGCTTCCTGGTGATCTACCCCCTCGTGCAGGGGCGTGAGCACGACTGGCCGGCGTGGGCCTTCGTCATGCTCGCCGCCTCGGTGGTGGTCTTCGCCGCCTTCGGATGGTTCCAGTCCCGCAGGAGCCGCACGGGCGGCGACCCGCTGATCGTGCCGAGCCTGTTCCGCAAGCGCGCGTTCACCGGCGGCCTGTTCACCGGGCTGGTGTTCTTCTCCGGCATGGCCGGGTTCATGCTGGCGTTCAACCTCTACTGCCAGATCGGGCTGCACTACTCCGCGCTGAAGGCCGGCCTGGTGATGGTCCCGTGGTCCGCGGGCATGATCGTCGGCTTCGGGGTCGCCCAGCCGCTGCAGAAGCTCGGGCGCCGGCTGCTGCACCTCGGCACGCTGGTCATGACGCTGGGGGTCCTCGGCGTCCTGCTCACGCTGACCGTCACCGGGACGCAGGTGACCGCCTGGCAGCTCGTCCCCGCCCTGCTGGTGAGCGGGGTCGGCATGGGCATGCTGATGTCGCCGTTCTTCGACATCGTCCTGGCCGGGGTGGAGGAGCACGAGACCGGCTCGGCCTCCGGCACGATGACCGCGGTCCAGCAGCTGGGCAACGCCTTCGGCGTGGCCCTGCTCGGCACGATCTTCTTCGACCTGCTCGGCGACCTGCCCACCGCCGCGAGCTTCGACCAGGCCATGAAGGTCACCCTCTGGGTCGTCGCCGGGATGCTCCTCGTGACGTTCGCGGTGGCGTTCCTCCTGCCCAGGCACGCCCGCGAGAACGCGGAGGCGACCCGCTAGCGGGCACGACGGAGTCGCGGGCGGTCATGCCGGAGCGGGGGCTCGGCGTGACCGCCTTTCCCTTCCCCCACGGTCTGGCCGCCGGCGCGTCAGCGCGGTGCGCCGCCCAGGATCCGGGCGGCGACCTCGGCGGTGGCGGGGCCGACGCCGAGGGCGAGGGCCTCGCGCAGGTCCTCGACCGTGTCGACGTCCCGGCGCACCGACGCGATCCCGGGCGGGGCCAGCTCCTTGGCCCCCCGCGAGAGGTGCCGGGCCCGCGACTCGCCGCCGAACCCCGGCCGGAAGGGCACGCCGGGCCGTACGCCGTAGAACGTGGTGCCGACCTCGGCGGCGTCGGGGACGAACGCCTGGTCGAACTCCGGCGCGGCCCCGAGCACCGTCTCCAGCTCCGCGGGCCGCAGGGCGGGCAGGTCGGCCTGCAGGGCGCCGACGGCGTCGCCCGGCGCGAGCCTTACGGCCTCCTCCGCGCCGGTCCGCAGGGCCGTGTTCAGTCCCCGGTCGGGATCGGCCACCACGTGGGCGCCCAGGGCGGCCAGCCGCCGCGCGGGCAGCGGGTCGGCCGTCACGACCACCACCCGCGCCACGAGGCGGCAGCGCAGCGCCGCCGCCACGGTGTCGAGGGCCACCGCCACCGCCAGGTCGGCCCGGTACGGTCCCGCCGCGGCGGCGAGCCGGGTCTTGGCCCGGATCAGGGTCTTCACCGGAACCACAATTGACCATCGCACCAGGGGCATGGTTGTAGCATCCCGCCTCGACATCGCGCATGGCCAACCGGGAGACTTGTCCCGGATTCTGGTGATTTTGGAGACCTTGTGAGCCACCCCAGCGACCCCGCACCCGACCCGAGCACTCCCGCACCCCGCGCCGCCGACCCCGGTTCCGGTCGTCCCCAAGGGGTGGTGAGCCGGCGGGCCGGGCGGCCGCCCCGCCGGTGGGAGGCGCTCGCGGTCGTCGTCGTCAAGCCGATCTCCCGGCTGTTCGTACGGCGGAAGTGGCGCGGCGGGGAGAACATCCCGCGCACGGGAGGGCTGATCATCGCGGCCAACCACCTGTCGTGGTCCGACCCCGTGCTGCTCGCCCACTACCTCTACAACAACGGGCGGTGGCCGACGATCCTGGCCAAGGCCGGCCTCTTCCGGCTGCCCCTCCTCGGCCGCGCCGTCAGGCAGCTCCAGGCCATCCCGGTCGAGCGCAACAGCACCGAGGCCACACGGTCGCTCAAGATCGCCGAAGAGCGGCTGCGCAACGGCGCCTGCATCATGTTCTATCCCGAGGGCACGATCAGCCGCGATCCCGAGATGTGGCCGATGGCGGGCAAGACCGGCGTCGCCCGGCTGGCCCTCACGAGCGGCGTGCCGGTCATCCCGATCGCCCACTGGGGCGCCCAGGAGCTGCTGCCGTACGGCGAGAAGAAGCCTCGCCTCCTGCCCCGCACGACCTTCCACGTGCTCGCCGGGCCGCCGGTCGACCTGTCCCGGTACGCCGGGCAGCCCCTGCGCGGCTCGGTCCTGCGTGACGCGACCGCGGACATCATGGCGGCCATCACCGCCCTGCTCGCCGAGATTCGGGATGAGAAGGCGCCAGAGGTCCCCTATGACCCGAAGAACGACTCCAACGGCTGACCGGAGCGTACGGTGAGGGGTGAGCGCGCGAGGCAAGAGGAGTGGTGCGTCCAGTGACCAGGGCGGCTGTGTTTGGTACGGGCTCGTGGGGCACCACGTTCGCGATGATCCTCGCCGAGGCGGGCACCACTCCGACCCTCTGGGGCAGGCGGGCGCAGATCGTCGACGCGATCAACGAGACCCGGGAGAACCCGGAGTACCTGCCGGGGACGCGGCTGCCCGACACTCTGCGCGCGACGACCGACCCCGCCGAGGCCATGGACGGCGCCGACTTCGTGGTCCTCGCCATCCCGTCCCAGACGCTGCGCGGCAACCTCCAGGTGTGGAAGCACCACATCCCGCCCGGGGCCGTGCTGGTCAGCCTGATGAAGGGCGTCGAACTCGGCAGCTGCAAGCGGATGAGCGAGGTCGTCTGCGAGGTGGCGGAGGTGCCGGAGAGCCGGGTGGCCGTGGTCTCGGGGCCCAACCTGGTCCCCGAACTGGCCCGGCGGCAGCCCGCCGCGGCCGTCGTCGCCTGCACCGACGAGGAGGTGGCGGCCCGGCTGCAGGAGGCGTGCCACCTGCCGTGGTTCCGGACGTACACGAACCCGGACGTGGTCGGGGTCGAACTCGGCGGCGCGGTCAAGAACGTCATCGCGCTGGCCGTCGGCGTCGCGGCCGGCATGGGCCTGGGCGACAACGTGCGCGCCACGCTCATGACCCGAGGGCTCGCCGAGATCGCCCGGCTGGGCGCGGCGCTCGGCGCCGACCAGCACACCTTCGCGGGCCTCGCCGGCATGGGCGACCTCGTCGCGACCTGCACCTCGCCGCTGTCGCGCAACCGGACCTTCGGCGAGAACCTGGGCCGCGGGATGACGATGGCCGAGGTCGTCGCGGCCACGAAGCAGACCGCCGAGGGCGTCAAGTCGTGTGAGTCGGTGCTCGAACTGGCCAGGAAGCACGACGTGGAGATGCCGATCACCGAGGTGGTCGTGGGGGTCGTCCACGACGGCATGACCCCCGGAGAGGCCGCCGTGCTGCTCATGTCCCGCACGCCGAAACCGGAGCGCTACGGCGTCTGACCAGCCGTCCGGCTCTCCGCCGCGCGCGGCTGACAAGCCGTTATGCCCCTCGAACACGGTAGATTCGGGCATCATGAATGAGGATCGCGAGTCCCCGTCACGCGTGCGCGTGGCAGTCGTCTTCGGCGGGCGCAACTCCGAGCACGCCGTCTCGCTGATGGGCGCGGGCAGCGTGCTGCAGGCCATCGACCGGACGAAGTACGAGGTCGTCCCCATCGGCATCGCCCAGGACGGGCGCTGGGTGCTGGCCTCCGGCAGCCAGACGTACGCGATCGAGTCGGGCCGCCTCCCCGTCGTGGACGACTCGGGCACGGCGCTCGCGCTGCCCGCGGATTCGGGCGCGCTCGTGGCCCTGGAGCCCGGCGAGATCCCGCTCCCGCTCGGGCAGGTGGACGTCGTCTTCCCGGTCATGCACGGCCCGTTCGGCGAGGACGGGACCATCCAGGGCCTGCTGGAGATGGCCGGGGTCCGTTACGTCGGCTCGGGCGTGCTGGCCAGCGCGGTCGGGATGGACAAGGCGTACATGAAGCTCGTCCTGCGCGCCGCCGGCCTGCCGGTCGGCCCGTTCGTGGTCGTACGGGACCGCGACTGGCGCCTCGACCGCGGCCGGGTGCTGAAGGAGATCGAGGAACTGGGCTGGCCGGTGTTCGTCAAGCCGTCCAGGGCCGGGTCGTCGCAGGGCATCTCCAAGGCGCACGATCCCGAGTCGCTGGAGCAGGCGATCGAGCGGGCCCGCGAGCACGACCCGAAGGTGCTGGTCGAGGCCGCCGTCGTCGGCCGGGAGATCGAGTGCGCGGTGCTGGAGTCGCCGGACGGCGCCGCTCCCGAGGCCAGCGTCCCCGGCGAGGTGCTGGTGCGGGGCGAGCGCGAGTTCTTCGACTTCGAGGCCAAGTATCACCCCGGCCAGATGGAGCTGCGGGCCCCGGCCGACATCCCCGCCGAGGTGGCCGAGACGATCCGGGCCATGGCGGTGCGCGCGTACGAGGCGCTCGGCTGCGAGGGACTGTCGAGGGTCGACTTCTTCTACACGCCGTCCGGGGAGCTGATCGTCAACGAGATCAACACCATGCCGGGCTTCACCTCGCTGTCGGTCGCGCCGCAGCTGTGGGCCGCCACCGGGCTGCCGTACGCCGACCTGGTGGACCGCCTGATCCAGCTCGCCCTGCGCCGCCCCGCCGGGCTGCGCTGACCGTGCCGTCCCGACGGCTCGCGCCGACTACTCGGGGACGTTGCGCTTGACCGGCCCGGCGAGATCGACCAGCACCGCGGCCGGTTGGTGGTTCTTGGCGATGGTGACCTCGACGTACGCCACCCGGTTGACCGAGGTGAACAGCGTCGGCAGCCGGGGGTCCTGGAACCAGCCCACGCCGTTGACGTCGACGACCTCGGCCGTGGGCTCCATCGCGGCCGGCCGGGGCACACCGCAGCGCAGGGCGATCTGGCCGTCGCCCCAGACGGCGACGTACGGCGAGGGCGGCTCGGAGCCGGCCCGGCCGAGCCCGTCGAGCGTCTCCGGCAGGGCCGCGCCGAGCCTGCGGCAGGCCGCCGCGGCCTCGCCGGCGGGCGTGGGCGGCTCCACGTGGACGGTGGACGAGCAGGCCGCGAGCAGGGCCAGCGTCACACCCGCCGCGGCCGTGCCCACCGCCGCGGGCCGCCTCGCCACGCGCATCGTCCCCCCGGTCGGTTCGCGGTCAGATGTGGACGATCGGACACGTCAGTGTACGAGTGATGCCCTGCACCGCCTGGATCTGGGCCACCACGAGCTTGCCGAGTTCGTCCACGTTGTTGGCCCGGGCGCGGACGATCACGTCGTAGGGGCCGGTGACATCCTCGGCCTGCGTCACCCCAGGGATGGACGAGATCTCCTCGGCCACGTTGGCCGCCCTGCCGACCTCGGTCTGGATAAGGATGTAGGCCTGCACCATGACGCCCTCCGGGTAGAGATCAGTGCCGGAGCGTAACCGTACCTCGGATGCACAAGGGGTGTGCTATCACAGTCGGAGAACTGGGCGAATTCGGAGTAATTCAGCGAATATCGGGACGGCTTACCCAGGGCGCGGCCGTGCTGCTGGGCCCCGGTGACGACGCCGCGATCCTGCGCGCGCCCGACGGCCGGGTGGTGGTGAGCACGGACCTTCTGGTCGAGGGACGGCACTTCCGCCGCGACTGGTCGGGTGGCTACGACATCGGCCGCAAGGCGGCGGCGCAGAACCTCGCCGACATCGCCGCCATGGGGGCCGATCCCACCGCGCTGGTGGTCGGGCTCGGCCTGCCCCCGGACGCCGCCGCCGACTGGCTGGACGCGCTGACCGACGGCTTCCGCGACGAGTGCGACCTCGTCGGCGCGACCGTGGCGGGGGGCGACGTCACGCGTTCGGAGATCGTCGTGCTCGGGGTGACCGCGCTCGGGGACCTCGGCGGACGGCCGCCGGTGACGCGGTCGGGCGCGCGGCCCGGGGACGTGGTCGCGGTGGCGGGACGACTCGGTCACGCGGCGGCGGGTCTCGCCCTGCTCACGGCGGGGGCGGGCGCCGGGGCGCCGGAGTTGCGGGAGCTTCCGGAGGCGCACCGGCGCCCCCGGCCGCCGTACGCCTGCGGGCCCCAGGCCGCTCTGCTCGGCGCGACGGCCATGCTCGACGTGAGCGACGGCCTGCTGCAGGACCTCGGGCACGTCGCGGAGGCCTCGGGAGTGGCCGTCGCCCTGGACGCCGCCGCCCTGCCCGTGGCGGAGGTCCTGGCCGCGGCGGCCGGCGAACTGGGGGCCGACCCGCTGGAGTGGGTGCTGACCGGCGGCGACGACCACGCGCTCGCCGCGACCTTCCCTCCCGCCGTACGGCTGCCGCCGGAGTGGACGGTCATCGGCGAGGTCGAGCAGGGTCAGGGCGTCCGCGTCGACGGGCAGGTCAGGACGGTGGGGGGATGGGATCACTTCCGTGAATGATGTGAAATTTGTGACATACGTGTATTAGATCTGTTATTAAGTATGGCGGTCGGCGACAGAGAGGACCGCCATGGGCCGTCACGCGGCAGGACGAAACACCGGAGAAGGTCACCTCCCCGGGGAGGGGACGCCGGACGTGGGTGACCCCGGCGACCCGGAACCGGGGCCGGGCACCAGGACCTTCGCCGCGCTGTCTCCCGAGAGCCTCGCCTCCCACGACGACGCCCCTCGCGGCTTCCTCGGCTCCGGCTGGAACGATCGGCCGGAGCCGCCGAAGCGCCTGCGGCGGATGGCCTTGGTGTCCGGCCTGTCGGTGCTGCTGGCCGTCGGCGTGACGACGGGCGGGGCGCGGCTGATGGCCGGGCGGACCACGCTGACCGTCGACCCGCCCCGGCAGGCCTGCGTGTCCACCGTGGACTGTGCCGCGAACAGCGCCCCCTCTCTCGGCGCGGGGGCGCCGCAGGAGACCGGCTCCGCCCCGCAGACAGGCGACGCGGCGGGAGGCGGAGACGGAGCCGCGGACGGCCGGACCGGGGAGGACCCGGCACAGGGCGACACCGGTCCCGGCGCGTCACCCCGTCCCGACTCCCAGCCCGGCTCCCAGCCCGACTCCGGCCCCGTCCCGGGCGCCGATCCGGGTCGTGGCCGGGAGAAGGCGCGGACCTCGTCCTCCGCCTCCCCGAAGCCGCGTGTCACGTCGCCCGCCGGGAACCGGAGCGGCGCGCGGACCGGCGCCGGATCCACGCCCGCCGACGTCGGCGCTCCCGCGACGGCCGACGCCCCCGGAGCGGGTGGCACGACGGGTGGCACGGACCCGGGCGGCCCCGTCGCCCTGGACACCTCGGAGCCGGACGAGGCGGGCTCGGCGAACTCGGGCGGGGAGGCCCCGCACACCGACTCGGCCGCCCCGGCCGCCGCGCGGGGCGACGGCGCCGTCCGCGTGACCTACTCGGCGGCGGGCAGGCGCGGCGCGGCCTACACCGCCAGGCTCGCCGTACGCAACGAGGGCCCGGCGCTGTCCTCCTGGACGCTCCGGCTGCCGGTCGGCGGGCGGGTGACGGCGGTGCAGGGCGCCTCCGGCTGGGAGCAGCAGGGGGACACCCTGGTCGTCACCGGCGAGTCGCTCGCCGAGGGCGGCGAGATCGGCGTCGCCTTCGACGCCGAGGGCGCCTCCCGGACCCCGGCCGAATGCTCACTCGCCGAAGGGAGCTGTGCCGTCGCGAGCGGCTCGTCCCGCCACCGTCACCGCTGACGCTCGCGCCCAGGTCCCGTGCCCCGGCGGCGGTCACCGAGGAGTGACGCGCCGTCGTCTGCGGCTCGTCCCGCCACCACCGCTGACCCCGTCGAAGGGTGCCTCGCCGGCGTGGTCGCCGAGGTGTGGTGTGCCGTCGTCTGCGGCTCTCCGCGCCGTCACAGTGTGCGGTGAGGCCAGCGCCGGAGCCCGGGTGGCCGGGCCCGGGTGTACTCGCGAAGGGGCGCGGCTCGCGTCAAGGGGGACCTGGTTGGATGGTGCCCATGACCACCCCACCACGTGTTCTGACGATCGCGGGCTCCGACTCCGGCGGCGGCGCCGGCATCCAGGCCGACCTGAAGACCATGCTGGCCCTCGGCGTGCACGGCATGAGCGTGATCGCCGCGGTGACGGCGCAGAACTCGCTGGGCGTGCAGGGCTACTGGGAGCTGCCCCCGGAGGCGGTGCGGGCGCAGCTCGACTCGGTCCTCGGCGACATCGGAGCGCAGGCGATCAAGACGGGCATGCTGGCCTCGCCGGCGCTGGTGGAGACCGTCGCCGAGGTCCTCGCGGGCGTCGCCGTTCCCGTCGTGGTGGACCCCGTCGGCGTGTCCAAGCACGGCGACAGCCTGCTCCGGCCGGAGGCCGTGGAGACCGTCAGGAGGACGCTGCTGCCCACGGCGACCGTGGTCACCCCCAACCTGTGGGAGGTCGAGCAGCTCACGAACGTCAAGGTCGAAGACGAGGCCGACCTGCCCCGCGCCGCCGAGGCGGTGCTGGCGCTCGGCCCGAAGTGGGCGCTCGTCAAGGGAGGGCACCTGCCCGGCGAGCCCGTCGACCTGCTGACCGACGGATCGGCCGAGCACCGCTTCACCGCCGAGCGGCTCGACAACCGGCACACCCATGGCACCGGCTGCACGCTCGCCTCCGCCATCGCGTCCTACCTCGCCCTCGGCGAGGACGTCCCCGGCGCCGTACGGCGGGCCAAGGAGTACGTCACGGGCGCGATCGCGCACGGGTTCCCGCTGGGCGCGGGCATCGGCCCGGTCGACCACGGCTGGCGAACGCGCGCGGACGTCTGAGCGGGATCACGCCGACCGCGCCCGTACCGTGGCGCGGCCGGCGGAGGTCCGTCGCGTCACCGGTCCGGCGTGAGGAGAGGCTTGACGTCGAGGATCGGGGTCGCGTCGAGAGCTTCGAGGTTGCCGACCTGGACGCGCGTTCCGGCGATGGCGAGGATGCGGACCTCGTGCAGGCCGATCGGGTTGGGCCGGTCGGGACTGCGGGTGGTGAAGACGCCGGCGCGCGGACGCGTGGCGTCGCCGCGCGGGTGGACGGTGAGCGTGTCGCGGTCGGCACGGTCGAGCCAGGTGAGCAGGAGCACGTCGGTGCCCGGCGACAGGCCCTCCAGGGCGGGCGCGTACCGCTCGTCGAAGACGAGCCAGGCGCCGGGGGCGCCTTCGTCGGCTTGCAGGGGTGCCGCCGCTCGATCGGTGAGGGGCGACTCCACTCGCCCGATCACGCGCAGCGTGTATTCGCTCAACAGCCCGAACCCTTCCTGGTTCGCCGATGTCCGGAACGGCGTCGGCGTCACGGATCGAACCCGCGTGATCCGGCGTGCGCGGGCCCGGCCGGCTCGAACGATCATGGGCCGGAATCCGGCTCCGCGGGAGTCGTGCGCGGTCGGCACGTGCCCGTCACCGGTCCCGGGAGTGCGAGAGCCCGCCACCGAACCGGTGGCGGGCTCTCGCGGAGTCACACGGTCAGCGGGTGACCTTGCCCGCCTTGATGCAGGAGGTGCAGACGTTCATCCGCTTCGGCGTCCCGTTGACCACCGCGCGCACGGTCTGGATGTTGGGGTTCCAGCGGCGGCGGGTGCGGCGGTGCGAGTGGGAGATGTTGTTGCCGAAAATCGGCTTCTTGGCGCAGACGTCGCAGACGGAAGCCACGGTAATCGCTCCTTTGAATCAGTCGATCGGCCCGGCGCCGGTGCAGCGGCTCATCCGAGCAATGCCGGGACAACCGGCTGGCCACACGAGGATATCCGATGTGCGCCGGTCCACGCCAAACGGGAGCCCGGCGAACGGGGATAGTCTCGTACCCGCCAACGGTAGCGCATCGCGGGGCCGGGGCGCGCGGAAGGAAGGACGGCGGATGCTCAAGGAGCTCGATCCCCCCGCCGTACGGCGCTGGTCCCGGCACTGCGCCACGTCGCTCGGCCGGGCCAGGGCGGAGATCGACGCGCTCAACGTCTTCCCCGTGCCGGACGGGGACACCGGCACGAATCTGCACCTCACGCTCCTTTCCGCGGCCGACGCGCTGGACGCGCTGCCCCCGGGCGCGGACGTCGGCGCCACCTGGGCGGCGCTGGCACGCGGGGCGCTGCTCGGCGCGCGGGGCAACTCCGGCGTGATCCTCAGCCAGGCGCTCAAGGGGCTGGCCGACACGCTCGGCCCGGCCCGGGGCGACGGCGCCGGCCTCCGCGCCGGCCTCGTGAGAGCGGCCGAGTCGGCCAGGGCGGCGGTGGCCAGGCCGGTGGAGGGCACCCTGCTCACCGTGCTGTCCGCCGCCGCGCGGGCCGTACGGGACGCGCCGGACGACCTGGCCGGGGTGGCCCGCCTGGCGGCGGACGAGGCACGGCGGGCGCTGCGCCGCACGACCGGGCAGCTCGACGTGCTGTCCCGCAACGGGGTGGTCGACGCGGGCGCGGCCGGGCTGGTGATCGTCCTGGAGAGCCTGGCCGAGGTGGTGACCGAGGCGTACAGCGAGCGGCACGAGGTGCCCGCCCTGGCCGGTCGAGTCGTGCCCGAGGCGCGCGCCGGGGTCGCGCCGGAGGCGGGCGTTGAAGTCGTGCCGGAGGCGCGCGGAGGGATCGCGCCGGAGGCGCGCGGGAGGACCGCGGAGGAGGAGGCGGGGCGGCGGCACGGGGACGGCCCCGGCTACGAGGTCATGTACCTCCTGGACGCGGGCGCGGACGAGGTGGGCCGGCTGAGGGCGGAGCTGGACGCGCTCGGGGACAGCCTCGTGATCGTCGGCGGGGAGGACCTGTGGAACGTCCACGTCCACGTGGACGACGCGGGCGCGGCCGTCGAGGCCGGGCTGCGGGCCGGGCGCCCGCACCGGATCAAGGTCACCTGGCTCGGGGGACGGCCGCACGAGCCGGGCCCGGCCAGGGGAGTGGTCGCGGTCGCCGCCGGAGACGGCCTGGCGGGCCTGTTCGCGGAGGCGGGAGCGGTGGTCGTACGGCGCGAGCCGGGGTCGGTGCCGCCGGTCGCCGCGCTGGTGCGGGCGATCCGCGGGGCCGGCGCCGAGGTCGCGGTGCTGCCCAACGACGCCGCCGTGTACGACGTGGCCGTGGCCGCCGCCGAGATCGCCAGGGAGGAGGGCGCGACCGTCAGCGTCCTGCCCACCCGGGCCTCCGTGCAGGGCCTCGCCGCGCTGGCCGTGCACGACGCCCTCCGCCGGTTCGACGACGACGTCGTGGCGATGACCGACGCGGCCGGGCACACCCGCCACGGGCACGTGTGGGTGGCCGACCGGGCGGCGGTGACCAGTGCCGGCCTGTGCCGTCCCGGCGAGGTCCTCGGCGTGGTGGACGGCGAGGTCGCGCTGATCGGCGCGGACCTGGCGGAGACCGCCGTCGAGGTCGCCCGGCGCCTGGTGTCGGGCGGCACCGAGATGGTCACGCTGGTCGTCGGCGCGGGCGCCCCGCCCGAGGTCCCGCGGGCCGTCGAGGACCACCTGGAGCGGACGCGGCCCGACCTGGAGATCGTCGTCTACGAGGGCGGGCAGGGCGGGTATCCCCTCCTGATCGGCGCCGAGTGAGCCCGATTGTCGGCGCGTACGGGTAGTAATGAGTGTCGTGACGAGCTTCGACGAGCCGCTCAAGAAGGCGGTCGGCAGGTCCGCCGCCCCGCTGGAGAGCGCGCTGGGCATCAGCACGGTCGGCGAACTGCTGCGCCACTATCCGCGGCGCTACGCCCAGCGGGGTGAGCTGACGTCGATCGCGTCGCTGGAGCACGACGAGCACGTGACCGTGGTCGCCAAGGTGTCGTCCGCGGTCCGCCGGCCGATGAAGAACCGGCAGGGCACCTGGCTCGACATGGTGGTGACGGACGGCAGGGAGCGGCTGCACCTGGCCTTCTTCGGCAAGGGCGCCTACGTCGCCGAGCAGCGGCTCCCGCCGGGCACCGAGGCGATGTTCTCGGGGAAGGTCAACGTCTTCGTCGCCGGGAAGTCCCGGCGCGTCTCGCTCACCCATCCCGAGTACGAGTCGTTCGACGAGACGGCGGAGACGGCCGAGGAGTTCGCCTCCGCGCTGGTGCCGATCTATCCCTCGGCCCAGGGGCTGCCGAGCTGGAAGATCCGCCGGGCCGTGCAGACCGTGCTCGACGTGCTCAGCCTGGACGACCCCGTCCCCGGCGAGCTGCGGGAGCGGCTGGGCCTGCTGCCGATCGAGGACGCGCTGCGCCTGGTCCACCGGCCGCGCGGCCAGGGGGACGTCGCGCGGGCCCACGACCGGCTGAAGTTCGACGAGGCGTTCGTGCTGCAGGCGGTCCTGGTGCGGCGGCGGATCGAGGCCTCCGCGTGGGCCGCCACACCACGCGCCCCGCGCGACGGCGGGCTGCTCGGGGAGTTCGACAAGCGGCTGCCGTTCGAGCTCACCGAGGGGCAGCGGCGGGTCGGCGAGGAGATCGCGGCCGACCTCGCCCGCGCGCACCCCATGCACCGGCTCCTGCAGGGCGAGGTCGGCGCGGGCAAGACCGTGGTCGCGCTGCGCGCGATGCTCCAGGTGGTCGACTCCGGCGGCCAGGCCGTGCTGCTCGCCCCCACCGAGGTCCTCGCCCAGCAGCACCACCGGTCGATCGTGGCCATGCTGGGCGATCTCGCGGGCGGCGGCATGCTCGGCGGCACGGCGGTCGCGCTGCTCACCGGGTCCATGGGCGCGGCGGCGCGCAGGAGCGCGCTGCTCGACGCGGCCTCCGGCACGGCCGGCATCGTGATCGGCACCCATGCCGTGCTCCAGGAGCACGTCCAGTTCTTCGACCTCGGGCTGGTCGTGGTCGACGAGCAGCACAGGTTCGGCGTCGAGCAGCGCGACGCGCTGCGCGAGAAGGGCGGCGGCGGGCGGCCCCACGTGCTGGTCATGACGGCGACGCCGATCCCGCGCACCGTCGCGATGACCGTGTTCGGCGACCTGGAGGTCTCCACGCTGTCCCAGCTTCCCTCCGGCCGCGCGCCGATCACCACGCACGTGGTGCCCGCCGCCGAGAAGCCGCACTACCTCGACCGGGCGTGGCAGCGGGTCCGCGAGGAGACCGGCCTCGGCCGCCAGGCGTATGTGGTGTGCCCGCGGATCGGCGACCAGGAGGGCGACGAGGGCGACCTGGCGAAGGCCGACGACGAGCGCCGGCCGCCCCTGGCGGTGCTCGACGTCGCGCGGACGCTCGCGGAGGGGCCCCTCGCGGGGCTGCGGATCGAGGCGCTGCACGGCAAGCTGGCGCCCGAGGACAAGGACGCGGTGATGCGCGCCTTCGCCCGGGGGGAGATCGACGTCCTGGTGGCGACCACGGTCATCGAGGTCGGCGTCGACGTCCCCAACTCGTCGGTCATGGTCATCATGGACGCCGACCGCTTCGGTGTCTCCCAGCTGCACCAGCTGCGCGGCCGGGTCGGGCGGGGCGGCCTGCCCGGGCTGTGCCTGCTGGTGAGCGAGGCGCCGGAGGGCACCGCGGCGCGGCGCAGGCTCGACGCGGTGGCGACGACCCTCGACGGTTTCGAGCTGTCCCGGGTCGACCTGGAGCAGCGCCGGGAGGGCGACGTGCTCGGCGCCGCCCAGTCGGGGCGCAGGTCGTCGCTCAAGCTGCTGCAGTTGCTGCGGGACGAGGACGTCATCGAGTCCGCCCGCGCCGAGGCGACCTCGCTGCTGTCCGCCGACCCCGGGCTGTCGGGCCACCCGGCGCTGCGCGCCGAGATCGACGCCCTGGTCTCCGACGAACGCGCCGAGTTCCTGGAGAAGGCCTGACCGGCCCCGATCGGGAGTCCGGCGGCGTAGGGCTCGATGGAGCAGGGGAAAGCCCGGGAGAGCGGGAAAGCCGGGGGAATTGGAACGGGCGCCGTGCGAACACGACGCCCGTGTGACGACCCAGAGCCCGGCTCAGGGGACGGCCTCCCCCCGAATGCCGTCCCCGGCCGGGCCCGCCTCCGGGTCAGGTGCCGGAGGCGCCGACGTGCGGAAGGGCTCACGATCACGCCGGCCGGCCTCCCGCTGGGTCACCGTGGAGGCCGCAGAACTCATGATGCGCATGGGACAGGGCCAGGGATACGGCTCTTACCCTTTCCTCGCCGCCGCTTGCCCACTCTTGACCGGGCTGATCTACGCCCGGCCCGTCGCCGGCGTCCCGCGGCGGCCGTCGCGGGCGGGACAATGAGGACGTGACGCGGGTGATCGCAGGGACGGCGGGGGGCCGCAGGCTGGCCGTCCCGCCGGGGAGATCGACCAGGCCGACGAGCGACCGCACCCGGGAGGGGGTGTTCGCGACGGTCGGCTCCACGCTCGGGCCGCTGGACGGGACCCGGGCGCTCGACCTGTACGCCGGATCGGGCGCCGTGGGCCTGGAGGCGCTGAGCCGGGGGGCCGCCCACGCGCTGCTGGTCGAGTCGGACGCCAGGGCCGCGCGGACGATCAGGGAGAACATCGCGTCGCTCGGGCTGCCGGGGGCGTTCCTGCGGGCCGAGAAGGTCGAGCGGGTGGTCGGCCGCCCGTGCGAGGAGCCGTACGACTTCGTCTTCGCCGATCCGCCCTACGCGGTCTCGGACGAGGCCGTCTCGCGGGTGCTCGCGGCGCTGCGTGACAACGGCTGGCTGGCGGAGGGCGCGCTGGTGGCCGTCGAGCGGGAGTCCAGGGGTAAGGACCTGGTGTGGCCGGAGGGATTCACCGAGGACAGGGTCCGCCGGTACGGCGAAGCGGCCGTTTGGTACGGTCGCGCCGCCGGGAACCCGTGAATCTATGGGGGTGCGCGTTGCGTCGCGTCGTCTGCCCGGGGTCGTTCGATCCCGTCACCAACGGACATCTGGACATCATCGGCCGGACGTCACGGCTGTACGACGAGGTCGTCGTGGCCGTGTTGATCAACATCGAGAAGCGCAGCCTGTTCACCGTCGACGAGCGCATCGAGATGCTCCAGGCGGTGACGAAGGAGTACGGCAACATCCGGGTCGAGAAGTTCCACGGTCTGCTGGTGGACTTCTGCAGGCAGCAGGGCATCCCGGCCATCGTGAAGGGCCTGCGGGCGGTCAGCGACTTCGACTACGAGCTGCAGATGGCCCAGCTCAACTATCGGATGTCGGGGGTGGAGACGCTGTTCATGTCCACCAACCCGGAGTACTCGTTCCTGTCGTCGAGCAGGCTCAAGGAGATCGCCCGGTACGGCGGCGACGTGTCGGGCCTGGTCCCGGACCTCGTCCACCAGCTGCTCATCGAGCGGCTCAGAGGCTGAACGGGGCTGGTATTCTTGCCTTTCAGCCTTGCACGACGGCGGTGATTCGCCATGCCTAACGAGAGCAGGATGAGTCTGCGCAGCCTCGATCCCCGTGCCCCCTGGGTGATTTCCACCCATGATCTGGGACGCCGACCGGGATCGATGCGCACCCTCGCCCCGACCCTCCCGGCGCCGGTGGACCTCGCGGTCGGAATGATCGGCGTTCCCAAGGACGCCGACGTCGAGCTGGACATCCGGCTCGAGGCGGTGATGGAGGGCGTGCTCGTGACGGGCACGGCGCAGGCTCCCCTCACGGGGGAGTGCTCGCGTTGCCTGGACCCGTTGACCTCGGAGATCGAGGTCGACTTCCAGGAGCTCTACTTCTACTCGGCGGAGGACGCCGGAGAGGACGATCTGCTCCTCGACGGCGAACTGCTCGATCTCGAGCCGGTATTCCGTGACGCGGTGGTGCTCGCACTGCCGCTGAGCCCGGTGTGCGGTGAAGACTGCCCCGGTCTCTGCGCGGAGTGCGGAGTCAGGCTGGCGGAGGCCGGCCCGGACCACCGGCACGAGACGGCCGACCCCCGCTGGGCGGCGCTGCAGGGTTTGGTTGTGGAACAGGAAGACGATCAGGAGGGTTGACGTGGCCGTCCCCAAGCGGAGAATGTCGCGGAGCAACACCCGCGCCCGCAGGTCCCAGTGGAAGGCGGCGGCAGTCGCACTCGTGAGCTGCCCGCAGTGCCGCTCGCCCAAGCGCCCGCACGTGGCGTGCCCGACCTGCGGCACCTACAACCGCCGTCAGGTCGTCGAGCCGTCGGCCTGATCGCGCGCAAGCTGCCGCGAGCACGGCCCGGAGACCCGTCTCCGGGCCGCGCACAGTAATCGGGGCGCCGGCCGGATCGTCAACAGGACCCGGCCGGCGTTACCGTTCTTCGAGGAACGTGCGGCGGTAGGACGGTAGACACGCACCGGCATGCACGCCCGCGGCCGTGGTGGACGCCGGGGCCATCGGCTCCCGGCGGACCGGCGTCCACCACGCCTTCGGGCCATCGGCGGATCCACCTGCCTCCCGCGCACGGACCTGTCCCGCGCAGGAGTTGGGAGGAATCCATGGCCGCACCATCGGCGAAACCCGTGCCCGTCGAGATCGCCAGAGACGAGCTTCACCAGTTGCTGGACGTCCGGCTCAGCACCGGAATCCTGGAGCGGGCGCTGACGCACCGCTCGTACGCGTACGAGAACGGCGGGCTGCCGACCAACGAGCGCCTGGAGTTCCTGGGTGACTCGGTGCTCGGCCTGGTGGTGACGGACACGCTGTACCGCAACCACCCGGACCTGCCGGAGGGCCAGCTCGCGAAGCTGCGCGCCGCCGTGGTCAACATGCGGGCGCTCGCGGACGTCGCCAGGACGCTCGACCTCGGCAAGTACCTGCGGCTCGGCCGCGGCGAGGAGGGCACCGGCGGACGGGACAAGTCCTCCATCCTGGCCGACACGCTGGAGGCCCTGATCGGCACCGTGTACGTCGACAAGGGCCTGGACGAGGCGTTCCGCGTCGTCCACCTGCTGTTCGACCCGCTCATCACGCGGTCGGCGTCGCTCGGCGCCGGGCTCGACTGGAAGACGTCCCTGCAGGAGCTCACCGCCGCCGAGATGCTCGGCGTGCCGGAGTACCACGTGGACGAGAGCGGGCCCGACCACGCCAAGTCCTTCTCGGCCGTCGTGCGCGTGGGCGGCAAGGAGTACGGCAAGGGCGCCGGGCGCAGCAAGAAGGAGGCCGAGCAGCAGGCGGCCGAGGCGGCCTGGACCGCGATCCGCGCGATGCGCGACGCCCGCGAGGGCGCCGGCCCCGTCCGCGCCTGACCCCGCCCGGGGAGGGAACATGCCCGAACTGCCCGAGGTCGAGGTCGTACGCAGGGGCCTGGAACGCTGGGTCGCCGGCCGGACGGTCGCCGCGGCCGAGGTGCTCAACCCCCGGGCGGTCCGCCGCAACACCGGCGATCTGGCCGCCCAGCTCAAGGACCGCACCCTCGCCTCGGCCGAGCGCAGGGGCAAGTACCTGTGGCTGCCCCTGCTGGACGGTCCCGCGGGTGCGGAGGAGGCGGGGGAGTCGCTGCTCGCCCACCTGGGCATGAGCGGCCAGCTTCTCGTCGTGGACCCGACCGCGCCGATCGAGAAGCACCTGCGGGTCCGCGTGGGCTTCGCCGACGGCGGGCCGGAGTTACGCTTCGTCGACCAGCGCACCTTCGGGCACCTGCTGGTCGCCCCGATGACCGCCGGGCGGGGCCGGGCGGTGCCCGAGCCGGTGGCGCACATCGCCGCCGACCCGCTGGAGGACGCCTTCGATGACGCCGAGTTCGCCGTCCGGCTGCGGCTGCGCCGTACCGGGATCAAACGGGCGCTGCTCGACCAGTCGCTGATCAGCGGGGTCGGCAACATCTACGCGGACGAGGCGTTGTGGCGGGCGCGGCTGCACTGGGCGCGCCCGACCGAGGCGCTGACCCGGCCGAAGATCTTCGAGCTGCTCGCGGCGGTCCGCGCCGTCATGACCGAGGCCCTCGGCCAGGGCGGCACGTCCTTCGACAGCCTGTACGTCAACGTGAACGGCGAGAGCGGCTACTTCGACCGGTCGCTCGCGGTGTACGGCAGGCGCGACGAGCCCTGCCGCCGGTGCGGCACGCCGGTCAGGCGGGAGGCGTTCATGAACCGGTCCTCCTACAGCTGCCCGAAGTGCCAGCCCCGCCCGAGGAACGCGCGCCCCTAGCCCGGCCGTAGCCCGCCCGTAGCCCCACCCCCGGCGATCGCCGCCGGAGGCGATCTGGATACTTGTATTCGTGATTCGGTTGACGGCTTGGGTCCGGGGACGGGTGCAGGGTGTGGGGTTCCGCTGGTGGACCCGCGCCCGCGCGCTGGAACTCGGGCTGGTCGGGTGGGCCGCGAACCTGGCCGACGGAAGGGTCGAGGTCGTCGCCGAGGGTCCCAGGGAGTCGTGTGACAAGCTCCTGGACCTGTTACGCGGCGGTGACACGCCCGGCCACGTCGAGGGGGTGGTCGAGCGCTGGAGCGAAGCGAAGCGGAGTATCGCCGGGTTTGTCGAGAGGTAGGGCTTCCCTCAAACCCCGTAAATCCGGTATATTTACCTAGCGAGAGTGCCCACCGGCTTCATCGTGCGGAGCGTTCAACTTGACCGTCTCCAATGCCGGTGCGACTCTTGAGAGGAACCACGCGCACCCCTCCCGCGGCATGAAGTGCGCGAACCAGTCTGGTCACTCAGCGTGGAGGACCCTTTACTATGGCGAAGGCTCTACTCGGCCACGTCGGCGGTCCTGATCCTCGAATGATCTCGGAAATGCGTCGCCTCCAGCAGCGCATCCGCGACCTCGAGGCAGAACTCAACCGGCTCCAGGCCCAGAACGACGCGCTCGCGGCGCAAACTCGTGATGAGGCCCTGGTCCGGCTGCAGGATCGCGAGCCGGCTCTCACCTGAGGGACCGGCCGGAACAGGAAAAGGATTGTAGGGACGCCCCGCAAAGGCGTCCCTTGCCATTTCCGGAACTGTTCCACGGGAATTGCCACCCCGGCCGGCCGGATGTCAAGCGGCGTCTATTCCGCGTACTCCGGCCCCGGGACCTGTAGTCTTTCCCCCCAGCCGACGGGCGAGACCGAGGGGGGCGGACGTGTACCTGAAGACGCTCACCTTACGCGGTTTCAAGTCGTTCGCCTCGGCCACCGCCCTCCGTTTCGAGCCCGGCATCACGGCGGTGGTCGGCCCCAACGGATCCGGCAAGTCCAACGTCGTCGACGCCCTCGCCTGGGTGATGGGCGAGCACAGCGCCAAGTCGCTGCGCGGCGGCAAGATGGAGGACGTCATCTTCGCGGGCACCTCCAGCCGCCCGCCCCTCGGCCGCGCCGAGGTCACCCTGACGATCGACAACGGTGACGGTGCGCTGCCGATCGACTACACCGAGGTCACGATCAGCCGGCTGATGTTCCGGTCGGGCCAGAGCGAGTACGCCATCAACGGCGACACCTGCCGCCTGCTCGACATCCAGGAACTGCTGTCCGACTCCGGCATCGGCCGGGAGATGCACGTCATCGTCGGCCAGGGCCAGCTCGACCAGGTGCTGCACGCCGGCCCAGAGGAGCGCAGGGCGTTCATCGAAGAGGCCGCGGGCGTGCTCAAGCACCGCAAGCGCAAGGAGAAGGCGCTCCGCAAGCTCGACGCGATGCAGGCCAACCTCACCCGCGTCCAGGACCTCGTGGCCGAGCTGCGCCGCCAGCTCAAGCCGCTCGGCCGGCAGGCCGAGATCGCCAGGAAGGCGGCCGTCATCCAGGCCGACCTGCGCGACGCGCGGCTGCGCCTGCTCGCCGACGACGTCGTGACCCTCCGCGACACCCTGCAGCGCGAAGAGGCCGACGAGGCGGCCGTACAGGCGAGGCGGGCCCGGGTGGAGGCCGAGCTGGCCGAGGGCCAGCGGCGGGAGGCCGAGCTGGAGACCGCCGAGAACGAGGCCCAGCCGCGGCTGAAGGCGGCCCAGGAGACCTTCTACCACCTCTCTGGCCTGCGGGAACGGCTGCGCGGCGTGGAGAGCCTGGCGGCCGAACGCAGGCGGCACGCCGCCGACGCCGCGTCCGTCGAACGGCGCGGGCGCGATCCGGAGGACCTGGAGCGCGAGGCCGCCGAGGTGCGAGAGCAGGAGCGGGTGCTGGCCGACGAGCTGGACGAGGCGCGCGAGCGGCTCGCCGCCGCCGTCGAGGTGCGTGCCGAGGCCGAGGAGGCGCTGGCCGCCGAGGAGCGGCGCCTCTCGGTCGCCGCCCGCGCCGCGGCCGACCGCAGGGAGGCGCTCGCCCGCCTGCGCGGCCAGGTCGAGTCGGCCAGGAGCCGGGCCAGGGCCGCCGGGGACGAGATCGGCCGGCTCACCAGGGCCGTCGAGGACGCCACCCGCCGCGCCGAGCAGGCCCAGGACGAGCTGGACACGGGTGCGCTCGACGAGCCCGCGGCCGACCCCGAGCTCGTGGCGGAGCTGGAGACCGCGCAGGAGGGCGTCGACCTCGCCCGCGCCGCGGTGGAGGAGGCCAGGGCCGTCGCCGAGCGGGCCGGGGCCGTGGTGGAACGGGAGCGGGCCGCCCTGGCCGCGCCCGGCGCCGCGCTGGCCGCCGCGAAGGCCGCCGTCGGCGCCGCCCGCGCCGCCGACTCCGAGTCGCAGCGCGCCGTCGCCGCCCTGCAGGCCCGGTGCGAGGCCCTGGAGATGAGCCTCGCCGGAGGCGCCGACGGGGCCGCCGCGCTGCTCGGGGCGGGCCTGCCCGGGGTGCTCGGCCCCGTCGCCACGCTGCTGGCCGTACGGCCGGGGGCGGAGGCCGCCGTCGCGGCCGTGCTGGCCGTGGACGGCGTGGCCGTCGCCTCGCTCACCGCCGCCGTGGCGGCCGTCGAGCATCTGCGTGAGGCCGGCGCCGGCCGCGCCGCCCTGCTCGTCGCGGCGGACCGGCACGAGGCCTGCGACCGGCCGGAGCCGCCCGTCGCGGGCGCGGAGTGGGCGGCCGACCTGGTGGCCGTGCCGGACGAGCTGCGCCCGGCGGTGGAGGCGCTGCTGTCCGACGTGGTCGTGGTGCCCGACCTGCCGGCCGCGCGCAAGGTCGTGGACTCCCATCCGGAGCTGCGGGCCGTCACCACGTCGGGCGACCTGCTCGGGGTCCACGCGGCGCACGGCGGCTCCGGCGGGGGGTCCTCGCTGCTGCAGATGCGGACCGCCCTCGACGAGGCCGCCGCCGACCTGGCCACCGCGAGGGCAGGGGCCGAGCGGCACGCCGAGGCGCTCGCGGAGGCCGTGGCCGCCGAGCGGGAGTGCCAGCTCGCGCTGGAGGAGGCCCAGACGCGGGTGGCCGAGGCGCAGAGCGGTGTGAGCGCCGCCCAGAGCGGCGTCAACGACGCCCAGAACGGGCTGAACGCGGCGCAGGCGGTGCTCGACCGGCTGCGCGGCAGGCAGCGGGAGGCCGACCAGAGGGCCGCCGCCGCGGCCAAGCAGCTCGCCCGGCTGGAGGCCGCAGTCAAGGCCGCCCAGGACGAGGCGGCCCGGCTGGGCGGGTCGGTGCGCGACGCGCAGGAGGCCCGCGAACAGGCCCAGGCCGTGGTGGTGGAGCTGGAGGAACAGCTCGCCGAGGCGGAGTACGCCGCCGAGCTGGAGGCCGAGCCGACCACCGACACCCGTGACGAGCTGGCCGCTGTCTGCGGCGTCACCCGCCAGGCCGAGATGGAGGCCCGGCTGACCGTCCGTACGGCGGAGGAGCGGGCGCGGGGCATCGCGGGCCGCGCCGACGGCCTCCTCCGCGCGGCCCAGCGGGAGCGGCAGGACCGCGCGCGGGCCGCGGCGGACCGGGAACGCCGGCGCAGGCAGGCCGAGATCGCCGCCGCGGTCGCCGAGGGCGCCCGCACCGCGCTGACCGCGCTGGAGGGCTCGCTCGCGCGGGCCGCCGAGGAGCGCGACGAGGCCGAGCGGGCGCGCGGGCAGATCGACGCCGAGCTCAAGCAGGTGCGCCTGCGCGTCCGCGAGCTCGGCTCGGAGCTGGACGCCCTCGTCAACCGGGTCCACGGCAGCGAGATGGCGAGGACGGAGCGGCGGCTGCGCCTGGAGCAGATGGAGCAGCGGGCCCTGGAGGAGTACGGCATCGAGCTGGAACCCCTCATCGCCGAGTACGGCCCCACGGCGCCGGTGCCGGGCGAGCCGCCCGTGCCGTACGTGCGGGAGGAGCAGGAGAAACGGGCCAGGACGGCCGAGCGGCAGATGACCCAGCTCGGCAAGGTCAACCCGCTGGCGCTGGAGGAGTTTGCCGCGCTGGAGGAACGGCACGCCTTCCTGACCTCCCAGCTGGAGGACCTCAAGAAGACCCGGCGCGACCTGCTGCTCGTGGTCAAGGAGGTCGACGACCGGGTCGAGCAGGTCTTCGCGGCGGCGTACGAGGACGTGGCGCGCGAGTTCGAGCAGATCTTCGGCCGGGTCTTCCCCGGCGGGGAGGGCCGCCTGCTGCTGACCGACCCCTCCGACATGCTGACCACCGGAGTCGAGGTCGAGGCCCGGCCGCCGGGCAAGAAGGTCAAGCGGCTGTCGCTGCTGTCCGGCGGCGAGCGGTCGCTGACGGCGGTGGCGTTCCTCATCTCGATCTTCAAGGCCCGTCCGTCGCCGTTCTACGTCATGGACGAGGTCGAGGCGGCCCTGGACGACACCAACACCCAGCGGCTGCTGACTCTCTTCGAGGAACTGAGACAGACCTCACAGCTCATCGTGATCACGCATCAGAAGCGCACCATGGAGATCGCCGACGCGCTGTACGGCGTGTCGATGCGCGGCGACGGCGTCACCCAGGTCGTGAGCCAGCGCCTGCGGGAGAAGGTCTAGCCCGCCCGGTCTCCGGGCGCCCCGATCCGGTGACGGCCGGGGCGTGCGGCGCGCGGCGGGCAGGTCCGCGCGACCGAGCACTGCCGGTTGTCTGGGAAACTGCATGGTGTGGACGGTTACCTCGGCATCATCGTGATCGTGGCCATCGTCGCCATACTGGCGGTGGGTGGCCTGTGGCTGCTGTTCCGGCCGAAGGCGAAGGACCTGCCGCCCGCGCCGCCGGCCCCGCCCGAGCCGAAGGCTCCCGTCGTGGAGGAGCCGCTCAAGGCGGGACTGGGCGAGGAGGACGGCGGCACGACGACCACGCTGCCTCCCCCCATCGAAGAGCTGATCAAGGCTCCGGAGATCGAGGTCCCGCCGCCGTCGGCGGGACGGATGGTCCGGCTGCGCAGCCGCCTGGCCCGCTCGCAGAACGTCCTCGGCAGGGGACTGCTCGAACTGCTGTCGCGGGACCGGCTCGACGACGACGTCTGGGACGAGATCGAGGAGACCCTGATCACCGCCGACGTCGGCGTCGCGCCCACCCGCGCGATGGTGGAGGAACTGCGGACGAAGGTGAAGGTGCTCGGCAGCCGCACCCCCGACGAGGTGCGCAGGCTGCTGCGCGAGGAACTGCTCACGCAGATCGCGCCGGACCTCGACCGCACCCTCCACACCCGGCCGCACGGGGAGCGGCCCGCCGTCGTGCTCGTCGTCGGCGTCAACGGCACCGGCAAGACCACCACCTCGGGCAAGCTCGCCCGGGTGCTGGTCGGCGACGGCGGGAAGGTCGTGCTCGGCGCCGCCGACACCTTCCGGGCCGCCGCCACCGACCAGCTCCAGACGTGGGGCGACCGGGTCGGCGCGGGCGTCGTACGCGGCCCCGAGGGCGGAGACCCGGCGTCCGTGGCGTTCGACGCCGTGGCCAAGGGCATCGAGGACAAGGCCGACACCGTGATCATCGACACCGCGGGACGGCTGCACACCAAGACCGGGCTCATGGACGAGCTGGGCAAGGTCAAGCGGGTGATCGAGAAGAAGGCGACGGTGGACGAGGTGCTGCTCGTCCTCGACGCGACCACCGGCCAGAACGGCATGCGCCAGGCGCAGGTCTTCGCCGAGGTGGTCAACGTGACCGGCATCGCCCTGACCAAGCTGGACGGCACCGCCAAGGGCGGCATCGTGATCTCGGTCCAGCGCGAGCTGGGCGTGCCGGTGAAGCTCGTCGGCCTCGGCGAGGGCCCGGACGACCTCGCGCCGTTCGACCCCGAGGTCTTCGTGGACGCCCTCATCGGCGAGTAGCGGCGGGCGGGGCGGGCCCGGCGGCCCGCCCCGGACCCGCCGGTTGTCGTCACGGCCGGTTGTTTGTCAGGGCCGCTCGCTATCTTGCCTCGACGAGGATCCATCCTGTGGAGGTAGGTCATGGCGAAGATGCTGTACTCGGCCACGATGTCGGTGGACGGCTACATCACGGGGCCCGGCGGCGACATGTCCTGGCTGACCGAGCACATCGGGCCGAACCCGCTGGTGGATCGACTGATCCGCGACATCGGCGCGCTGCTCGTCGGCAACCGCACGTTCGGCGGCGACGACCCGCATCGGGGCACCGAGAAGGAGGGCAAGCCCTTCGGCGGCGGGTGGGAGGGGCCGCAGTTCGTGCTCACCCACCTCGCCCCGGCGACGCCGGTGCCGGGTGTCACCTTCGTCGGCGACCTGATGGAGGGTGTCGCCGCCGCCAAGGCCGCGGCGGGTGACAAGTACGTCAACATCCTCGGCGCCGAGGTCGCCCGGCAGTGCGTCGAGGCCGGGGTTCTCGACGAGATCCTCGTGTTCGTGGCGCCCGTCCTGCTCGGGGACGGGGTCCGGCTGTTCGAGCACGCGGGCGGCGCCCGGGTCCGGCTGGAACGCCTCAGCCTGACCGAGACGCCGGCCGCGACGACCATCTGGCTGCGCGTCGTCCGATAGGAGCCAGGGCCGGGAGCCGGGTCGCCCCGGCCAGGCCGGCTCAGCTCGGGTCAGCGCCGCTCAGGTCAGCGCAGCTCAGCTCGATCGGCTCGGGTCAGCTCGCGAGGAACGCGCGCAGGTCGCCGAGGTGGGGCCCGATGTCGATGCCCTGGTCGGCGAGCCAGCGCGGGCTGCCGTAGGTGTCGCGGTAGCGCTCCGCGCCGTCGCAGATCAGGGTGACCACGCTGCCCCGCTCGCCCTGCTCGCGCATCTCCCGGATGATCTGTACGGCCGCCGCGATGTTGGTGCCGGTCGAGCCGCCGACCTCCCGGCGGGTGACCTCCCTGACCCAGTGCATGGCCGCGATCGACAGCGCGTCCGGGACCTGGCACATCCTGTCGATGACCGTCGGCAGGAACGACGGCTCGACCCTCGGCCGGCCGATCCCCTCGATCCGCGATCCGGCGCCGCCGCGCTCCTCACCGGAGACCCAGGACGGGTAGAACGCCGAGCCCTCCGGGTCCGCCACGCACAGCCGGGTCTGGTGGCGGCGGTAACGGATGTAGCGGCCGATCGTCGCCGAGGTCCCGCCGGTCCCCGCGCCGACCACGATCCAGGCGGGCTCGGGGTGCCGCTCCAGGGCCATCTGCTGGAAGACGCTCTCGGCGATGTTGTTGTTGCCCCGCCAGTCCGTCGCCCGTTCCGCGTAGGTGAACTGGTCCATGTAGTGGCCGCCGGTCTCGGCGGCGAGGCGGTGCGACTCGTCGTAGATGGCCCTCGGGTCGTCCACGAGGTGACATTTGCCGCCGTAGAACTCGATGATCTCCCGCTTCTCCGGGGACGTGCCCGCCGGGATCACCGCGATGAAGGGCAGGCCGAGCAGGCGGGCGAAGTACGCCTCGCTCACGGCGGTGGACCCGCTGGACGCCTCGATGATCGTCGTGGTGGGGCCGATCCAGCCGTTGGCGAGGCCGTACAGGAAGAGGGACCGGGCGAGACGGTGCTTGAGTGAACCGGTCGGGTGTACCGACTCGTCTTTCAGGTAGAGGTCGACACCCCAGTGCGAAGGGAGCGGGAAGGCGTGGAGATGAGTGTCGCAGCTTCGGTTGGCGTCGGCCTCGACGGCCTGGATGGCCTCGGCCACCCACGCCCGCGTCGCGGCGTCATGCCGGTCCAGGTGGTTCATGGCGCCACTTTAGCCAGTGAACTCCGCCACATTTTACGCCGGATTGAGGCTTCAGTGTTACGCTAATGAGACTTGTTCGGCCTGCGCGTGACCTGGCCGCGTGGGACCGGCCCCGGAAGCGATGGCGCTGAGTGATGGGGCTGAGGGATGAGGATGACCACTCCGGACGAGCTAACGGCGTGCTTAGGCCCCGACCGGCACGATGTCCTTGGCAGAACAATGAACGGTCGTCCTCGCATGTGTTCGGGCCGGACGGGTAACGGGGGATAAGTTCCGTAGGGGGAAGAGATGATCTCGACCGACGAGCAGCGGCAGACATGGTTCGAGCGTGAGGTCGTGCCGGTGACGAGCCAGCTCTACGCCTCCGCCATGCGCCTGACGCGCAACCCCGCCGACGCGGAGGACCTGGTCCAGGAGACGGTCGCCAAGGCGTACACCTCCTACCACCAGTTCCGCGAGGGCACGAACCTCAAGGCGTGGCTGCACAGGATCCTGACCAACAACTTCATCAACGACTACCGCAAGAGGCAGCGGTCGCCCAAGCTGTCGGCCGCCGAGGAGATCGAGGACTGGCAGCTCGCCGCGGCGGAGTCGCACATGTCGACCGGCCTGCGCTCCGCCGAGACCGAGGCGCTCGACCTGATCCCCGACAGCGTCGTGATGAACGCCCTGCGCGCCCTGCCGGAGGAGTTCCGGGTGGCGGTCTACCTGGCCGACGTGGAGGGGTTCGCGTACAAGGAGATCGCCGACCGGATGGGCACCCCGATCGGCACCGTCATGTCCCGCCTGCACCGGGGCCGCCGGCAGCTGCGGGGAATGCTCGAGGGCTACGCCCGCGAGGAGGGCGTCGTCCGGGTGCCCGAACCCGCCTGCGCTGCCTGAGCCCGGCCTCTCCGAGCCGGACCGCGCTGCCTGAGCCCGGCCTCTCCGAGCCGGGCTGTGCCGCCTGAGCCCGGCCGCTCCGAGCCGGACCGTGCAGCCTGAGCCCGGCCTCTCAGCGGGGGTGGTCAGGCGGCGGCGATGAGGGCGATCGCGCCGAGCGCGAAGCCGACGCCGGTGATCTGCACGGGGCTCAGCCGTTCGCCCAGCACGTACCTCGCCAGCAGCAGCGTGCTCGCCGGATAGAGCGACACCAGGACCGCCACCAGGGTGAGCATCCCCCGCTGCGCCGCGAAGAGATACAGCACGTTGGCGGCCATATCGAGCACGCCGGCCACGACCGTCACCCGCAGGGAGCCCGGCGCCGGGCGCAGGCCCCTGCGCGTGGCGAGGGCGAGCAGGGCGACGAGCGTGATCGACGCGAGCCTCGCCCCCAGCAGCGGCCAGGCCCCCGAGTCGGCCGGAGCCAGCTTGAGCAGCACGAAGAACCCGCCGAAGCCCGCTCCCGACACCAGCGCGGCGACGACCGGGCCGAGCCTCGGACGGCTCGCCCCGCCGCCCGGCTCCCGGCTGACCAGCAGGACGGCGAACAGGCCGAGCGCGACCCCGCCCAGGGCCAGGGGCGACGGACGGTCGCCGGTGAGCAGGCCGAAGACGACCGGGACCGCCATCGCGGTCGTGGCGGTGGTGGGGGCGACCACGGACATCATGCCGGTGGCCAGGCCGCGGTAGAACAGCACGATGCCGAAGGCCCCGGCGACGCCCGACGCCGTCCCCCAGAGCAGCGCCGCCGTACTGGCGTGCCCGGGCAGGATCGGGAGGAGGGCGACGACCAGCAGCATGCCGCCCAGTTGCGAGAGCACGACGACGGCCAGCACCTTCGACCGTCTGGTGGCGAGGCCCCCGAAGAAGTCGGCCGTACCGAAGATCACCGCGCATGCGGTCGCGAGCGTGATCGCCGTCACGACCAACCCCCAAGAAAACTTCATGAATAGTGCAATGGACTGCAATAATAGACCAATATAATGGACGCATGCCGGAACCCGGGACGATCACCGCGGCCATCGCCGCGAACGTGCGCGGCCAGCGCGCCCACCGGGGGATGACCCTCGACGAACTCGCGGCCAGGTCGAACGTGAGCCGCGGCATGCTCGTGCAGATCGAGCAGGGCCGCACCAACCCCAGCGTCAACACGCTCACGCGCATCGCCGACGCGCTCGGCGTCACCCTCGCCCGGCTGGTGGAGGTCGCCGACACGCCGGTCGTCCGGATCGTGCCCGAGTCGGAGGTCGTGACGTTCGAGCAGCCCGGGGGAGGATCGGCCCGCCTGCTCGTCGGGACCGACGCGCCCGCGATCCTCGAACTCTGGGACTGGCGCCTCGCGCCGGGCGAGCACCACGACGGCGACGCGCACCCCGCGGGCACCCGCGAGATGCTCACCGTGCTGGAGGGGCGGCTCACCCTCGGCGTGTACGGCCGGAGCCACGTCGTCGGGACCGGCGACGCGGTCGTGTTCAGCGCCGACCGCCCGCACCGGTACGCCAACGAGGGCGACGCGCCGCTGCGGTTCGTGATGGTCGTCACCGAACCCAGGGAGCCCTCGCCCTAGATCGCGGCCACCCGGCCGCGCCTGGGGCCACATGACTCACGAGTAAGGGCTGCGCGGTGACGCTGAGTGGTCGATGATTACAGAATGAATCGGAAGGCGCCGCCTCAAGCTTGGGTACATCCCTTTTTGTACGTGTCTGGTGGGCAGAGGGGCGGTGCCCGGTGAGCGAGTCGCGGGTCGCGGTGGAAAAACTTCGCGCGGAACTCGCCGCGCTCGGGGTGGCCGACGCGTACGAGATCGGCGACGAGGCTACCCTCTCGGTGTGGATAGGCCTCGTCGTGACCTTCCGTGACGGGTTTTACCGTTGGCGCGAGGGTGCCGTGAAGTGCCGGCACCTGGGTACGGATCCCGCAGGGTGCGCCGTCCGGGTGGCTCGCAGACACGCCGAACTGAAAGCGGACGTGCCGCCCTGGTGGGAGGAGCTGGACAGGGTTCTGCGGGGGGGAGCCGCCGGCGGCTATCCGTGACGTTCGTGGCCCCCCGCCTGCTCCGGGGGGTCGTATGCGGATCGGATTCGTGCTGCTGTCGCTGGCGCTGGTCGCCGGATGCGCCCAGAGCAGGTCCGCGCCTTCGCTGCGGGGAGCCGAGCGCAAGGCGGTGCGGGCCGTGGCGCCGCACTTCCGTTTCGGGCCGGTGCGGCGGTTCGACGCCGACCTGCTGCGCTGGCGGCTCGCCGGGGCGCAGCGGGGAGCGCCCGGGGCACGCCTGCCCGCGGTGCCGCCGCCCCGGCAGATCGACTGCCGGCAGCACCGGTGCGTGGCGCTGACCTTCGACGACGGGCCCGCCGAGTACACCGGGCACGTGCTCGACCTGCTCGCCGCCCATCACGCCCGGGCCACGTTCTTCATGCTCGGCCAGATGATCACGGGGGAGACCCGGGACTTCGTCCGCCGCATGGCCTCCGAGGGGCACGAGCTCGGCAACCACTCCTGGGACCACGCCTCGCTGTCCGGCCTCGCGCCCGAGGCCCTGCGGCGCGAGCTGGAGCGGACCCAGGAGGCCGTACGGACGGTCACCGGTGTCCGGATGCGGCTCATGCGCCCGCCGTACGGCGCGACGAACAAGTCGGTGGAGGAGGAGTCGAAGCAGGAGGGCCTCGCACAGATCCTGTGGGCGGTCGACACCCTCGACTGGCTCAACCGCAACCCCACCGTGATCGCCCAGCGCAGCGCCGCGGCCAAGCCGGGCGACATCGTGCTCATGCACGACATCCACCCCACCACCGTGCAGGCGCTGCCCCACCTGCTCGACGAGCTCGACCGCAAGGGCTTCACGTACGTCACCGTCTCCGAGCTGCTCGGCAGCCCCGCACCGGGGAAGACGTACACGAACCGCTGACGGCCGCGAACCGCTGACGGCTTGGCGCGGGGAGCGTCCCCGCCGTCCGTCCACCCCGGGCATGCCGGTCAGGCGCGCGGCCTGACGACACCGCAGCCGACGCGCGCGCCGGCGTCGCCGGTCCTGCGGGTGGTCAGGTCCGGGCCGGTGGCCCCCATCGAGTCGGGGCGGTGGAAGTACCTCTTCGGGATGTGGGCGAAGTTGTCCGGCCCGGCGTGCACCACGACCGCGCTTCCGTTTGCGTCCGCGAGATCCTCCAGCGTGAACCGGTCGGTCACGAAGGAGGCGGAGGCGGTTCCGTCGTCCGCGGCCAGCAGCGGAGGCATGTCCCCGGCCCCGGCGCCGTGCGTGCCCGGGCCGAGGTGGCTTCCGGCGCTGGAGAACGGCGTGCCCGTGGCCCGGTCGACGGCACGCGGGTCGCACACGCCCGCCGCGTGGATGTGGAAGCCGTGGAACCCGGGGGCGAGCCCGCGCACGCTGACGCTGACCCTGGTCTTCTCCAGGTCGTACCGCTCGAACCGGACGCTGCCCAGGACGCGCCCGGAGGCGTCCCTGACGACGGCGGCCGCCGTCCCACCGGTGCGTGACGGTGCCGCGGGAGCGGCGGACGCCCCGGGGACGGCCGTGGCGGCGAGTCCCAGGGCGAGGCCGCCGGGCAGCGCGAGAACCGGCGCGAGTCCCAGCGAGAGACCCAGGGCGAAACGGGGTGGGCGAGGCATGACGCTGTCCTCCTCAGACGCTTGACGCATCCGACAGCAGAGCACGGTGAGCCGGGCCGAGGAGGACGAACGACGCCGTCTGTGCCCGCCGTTTACCCGTTCTTGGTATGGCGGGCCGGGCGAGCGGGTGACGAGGTCAGTTGGCGCGCTTGGCGCGGGCGGCGGCGCGGCCCCGGAGGGCGGAGTCCAGGACGACCTTCCGGATGCGCACGGTCTGCGGAGTGATCTCCACACACTCGTCGTCGCGGATGAACTCCAGGGCCTGCTCCAGCGACAGCACGCGCGGCGGGATCAGCTTCTCGGTCTCCTCGCTGGTGGAGGAGCGCATGTTCGTGAGCTTCTTCTCCTTGGTGATGTTCACGTCCATGTCGTCCGAGCGCGAGTTCTCGCCGACGATCATGCCCTCGTACACCTCGGTGCTGGGGGAGACGAACAGGGTGCCGCGCTCCTGCAGGTTCATCATGGCGAACGCGGTGACCTGGCCCGACCGGTCGGCGACCAGTGAACCGGTGTTGCGGGTGCGCAGCTCGCCGAACCACGGCTCGTAGCCGTCGAAGACGTGGTGGACCAGGCCGGTGCCGCGGGTCTCGGTGAGGAACTCGGTGCGGAAGCCGATCAGGCCGCGCGAGGGCACCACGAACTCCATCCGGATCCAGCCGGTGCCGTGGTTCGTCATGTGCTCCATGCGGCCCTTGCGCACGGCCAGGAGCTGGGTGACCGCCCCCAGGTACTCCTCCGGGCAGTCGACGGTGAGGCGCTCGACCGGCTCGTGCAGCTTCCCGTCGATCGTCCTGGTCACGACCTGCGGCTTGCCGACGGTCAGCTCGTAGCCCTCGCGGCGCATCTGCTCCACCAGGATGGCCAGGGCGAGCTCGCCGCGGCCCTGGACCTCCCACGCGTCCGGGGTCTCGGTGGGCAGCACGCGCAGCGAGACGTTGCCGACCAGTTCCTTGTCGAGGCGGTCCTTCACCAGGCGGGCGGTGACCTTGGCGCCCTTGACCTTGCCCACCAGCGGGCTGGTGTTGGTGCCGATCGTCATGGAGATCGCCGGCTCGTCGACCGTGATCAGCGGCAGGGGGCGCGGGTCGTCCGGGTCGGCCAGCGTCTCGCCGATCATGATCTCCGGGATGCCGGCGATGGCGATGATGTCGCCCGGCCCGGCCTCCTCGGCGGGCTTGCGCTCCAGCGCCTCGGTCATCAGCAGCTCGGAGATCTTGACGCGCTGGACGGTGCCGTCGGTGCGGCACCAGGCGACCTGCTGGCCCTTGCGGATGGTGCCGTGGTGGACCCGGCACAGCGCGATCCGGCCCAGGTAGCTGGAGGCGTCGAGGTTGGTGACGTGCGCCTGGAGCGGTGCGGAGGGGTCGTACACCGGCGCCGGGATCGTCTTCTTGATCGTCTCGAACAGCGGCTCGAGGTCGGGCGAGTCGGGCATTCCGCCGTCGGCGGGACGCGCCAGCGACGCCCGGCCCGCCTTGGCCGAGGCGTACACGATCGGGAAGTCGATCTGCTCCTCGGTGGCGTCCAGGTCGATGAACAGCTCGTACACCTCGTCGACGACCTCGGCGATCCGGGCGTCCGGGCGGTCGACCTTGTTGATGCACAGGATGACCGGCATCTTCGCCGACAGCGCCTTGCGCAGCACGAAGCGGGTCTGCGGCAGCGGGCCCTCGGAGGCGTCCACCAGCAGCACGACGCCGTCGACCATCGACAGCCCGCGCTCGACCTCGCCGCCGAAGTCGGCGTGGCCCGGGGTGTCGATGATGTTCAGCGTCATTCCGCCGTGCCGGACGGCGGTGTTCTTGGCGAGAATGGTGATGCCCTTCTCGCGCTCCAGGTCGTTGGAGTCCATGACGCGCTCGTCCACGTCCTGGTTGGCCCGGAACGCGCCGGACTGCCAGAGCATGGCGTCGACCAGCGTGGTCTTGCCGTGGTCGACGTGCGCGATGATCGCGATGTTCCGCAGGTCGTCGCGGGTGTTCATAGGCATAGGGAAGTCTCGCTCTGGTTCGTCGGGGTGTCGTCCGCGTCCCGGGACCGAAGCGAGACGCACAGCAGCCGCAAGACGCGGCCATACCAGTTTAGTTGATCCCGATCGCCGGCACGCGCCGACGGCTCCGGGGCCCTCGATGGCAACGCCGGCGCCGCCGCCCGCATTCCACTCCGTTCAAAGGCCTGCCGTCCGGGCAGGTGGATCGGCTGTGACGGATGAAGGACTCGTGCTGCTGATCGCCTGGGCGGAGTTGCTCGTGCCGCTCCTCGTCCTCGCCTACCTCCTGCTGCGGCGGCGCACATGATCCCGCCCGCTCGGCTGGCTCCGCTCGCCCTCCTGACGGCACTCCTGCTGTCCGCCTGCGTCAGCCCCGCGTGGGACGACCACGACTACGCGCTCAAGGCCGGCAAGACGGCCGAGTCGGCCGTGTCGGCCGTGCGGTTCGCCCGTTCCGTCGTGGCGCACCGGGACCGGATGACCGGGCCGTACGCCGAGGTGGTGCTCACCGAGGCGGTGCGGGACCTGAGCAGCGTGAACGACCAGTTCGGCGGCGTGCAACCGCCCTCGGACTCCTCGGACCGGGTCAGGGACGAGGTGCTGCGCCTGACCGAGAGGGCCGAGAGCGAGGTGGCGGACCTGCTCATCCAGTGGCGTCGCGACGGGGTCAAGGACCCGGAGGCGGCCGTACGGGAGCTGGACGGGCTCGCGAGCGAGCTGAGCGACTTCGCGGAGAAGCACAAGTGAAGAGACTCCTCGCGGTCACGCTCGGCATCCTGACGGCCTTCGGCGGCTTCGTGGACATCGGCGACCTGGTCGCCAACGCCGTCGTGGGGTCGAGGTTCGGGATGTCCCTCGCGTGGGTGGTGATCGTCGGCATCATCGGGATCTGTGTCTTCGCCGAGATGTCCGGCAGGATCGCGGCGGTGTCGCAGCGGCCGGTCTTCGACCTCGTCCGCGAGCGCATGGGTCCGCGTGCCGGGCTGGTCAACCTGGGCGCGTCGTTCTTCATCAACGTGCTCACGCTCGCGGCCGAGATCGGCGGCTCCGCGCTCGCGCTGGAGCTGGTGACCGGGATCAAC
The DNA here is from genome assembly GCF_014161385.1 of Microbispora sp. H10670. Classification (NCBI taxonomy): domain Bacteria; kingdom Bacillati; phylum Actinomycetota; class Actinomycetes; order Streptosporangiales; family Streptosporangiaceae; genus Microbispora; species Microbispora sp. H10670. The sequence continues at coordinate 161,352 of NZ_JABBWW010000010.1, forward strand.
TACCTGCTGTGGGTGCCGCCGGTGGCCCTGGTCGCCTGGCTGGTCATGTGGCGGGTGAAGTTCGAGACCATGGAACGCGTCTTCGGGCTGGCCGGGCTCGCGCTCGTCGTGTTCATCGTCGCGCTGTGGCAGCTCGGGCCCGACTGGGGCGAGCTGACCACGCAGCTCGTCCGGCCGCCGCAGGACGAGGGGGTGCCGACCTACCTCTACTACGCCATCGCGCTGCTCGGCGGGGCGATGACGCCGTACGAGGTGTTCTTCTTCTCCTCGGGCGGTGTCGAGGAGAAGTGGACGCGCAAGGACCTGGTGACCGCGCGGGCGAACGTGTTCGTCGGCTTCCCCCTCGGCGGCGCGCTGTCGCTGGCGATCGCGGCGTGCGCGGCGACCGTCTTCCTGCCGGTCGAGGCCGAGCCCGGCTCGCTCGGGCAGATGGTGCTGCCGGTCGCCGAGGGACTGGGCAAGGTCGGGCTCGGTGTGGTGATCCTCGGGGTGTTCGCGGCCACGTTCGGCGCGACGCTCGAGACCGCCCTGTCGTCGGGCTACTCGCTGAGCCAGTATTTCGGCTGGCAGTGGGGCAAGTATGTGGTGCCCGGCCGCGCCGCCCGGTTCCACGTGACCGTGCTCGCCTCGGTGATCGTCGCGACCGCGCTGATCCTCACCACCATCGACCCGATCAAGGTGACCGAGTATTCGCTGGTCTTCTCCGCCGCGGCCCTGCCGCTCACCTACCTGCCGGTTCTCATGATCGCCAACGATCCCGACTACATGGGGGCGAAGGTCAACGGCAGATTCAGCAACGTGCTGGGCAGCTTCTACATGGTGCTGCTGCTCGTCGTGGCGCTCGCGGCCATCCCCCTGATGATCGCGACGAAGGCGGGCCAGTGACGGCCCGGGAGGTGAGGGAACCGTGAACGAGCACGCGCGGGTGCTGCACGCCCGCCTGCACCTGCTCGACCGGCAGGTCGTCAGGGAGAGCGACGACCGCCTGCTGTGCAAGGTGGACGACCTGGAGGTGCGGCCCGGCGACCGGCCGTACGTCACGGCGATCCTGTCGGGGCCGCTGGCGCTCGGTCCACGTCTCGGCGGCCTGCCGGGATGGCTGATGACGGAGACCGACCGCCTCTTCCGGGGGGAGGCGCGGCCCGGGCCGTACCGCATCGACATGAGCCTGGTGACCGACGTCGGCAGCGCCGTGCGGGTGGCCGGCCACCCGCAGGACCTGGCGCTGGAGCGCTGGCTGACCAGGAACGTCGTCGGCCGGATCCCGGGAGCGGCGGGCACACCCGAGCAGGATGCTCCCGAAAACACGGCGGGGGACGCGTCGGAGAAGACCCTCAGGGTGCGGGAGAGGGAGGAGGACAGGCCGGACACGATGCGGCTCGGCGGACTGTTCGGCCGTACGGTCCGCGGCCCGTCGGGGGAGGTCGCCGGTGACACGGCGGACGTCCGCCTCGTTCAGGACGGGCCGCTGCTCGCGGAGGTCCGGCAGGCCTTCCGGCTCGCCGGTCTGCTGATCGCCCGGCGGCGTGCCGGGCGGCTCTTCGGGTACGAGCGCGGTCCTGGTCTCTGGCGGCCGTCGCTGCTCGGCGCCCTCGTGCGGCGCATGCACGGCGAGATCCGGTACGCCGAGTGGGACCAGATCGAGTCGCTCGACGACGACGAGGTCAGGCTGGGGGTCGCCTGGGACCGGCTGCGCTCGACCGCCGACCTGTGACGGTTTCCCGTCGCGTGGGGGCGGCATGCGGGAGAGAAGTGACATGGGGGGAAATAAGGTCGGAGGCATGGCTCTCGCTGCTGCTTACGGAGCGATGCTGCGCACGGCGGACGGCGTCCGCATCGACGCGGCGCACACGCCCAACGGCTCTCTCGACCTCGGCGTCGTGGTCGCGCACGGGTTCACCGGCACGTGGAGAGGGCCGGACACCCGCCGCATCGTGCACGTCCTGTCGAGGTTCGGCGGTGTGGTGTCGTTCGACTTCCGGGGCCACGGCCGCTCCGGCGGCCGGTCGACGGTCGGTGACCTGGAAGTCCTCGACGTGGACGCGGCGGTCAAGCTCGCCCGCTCGATCGGTTACCGCCGGATCGTCACGCTCGGCTTCTCGATGGGCGCGGCCGTCGTCGTACGGCACGCCGCGCTGCACGGGGGCGTGGACGCGGTGGTCGCGGTGAGCGGTCCGGCCCGCTGGTACTACCGGGGCACCAAGCCCATGCGCCAGGTCCACTGGGCGATCGAGCGCTGGCACGGGCGGCTGGCGGTCCGGCTGGCCAAGCGGACCAGGATCGCGGTCGAAGGATGGGACCCCGTGCCGCTCCCGCCGCACGAGGCGGCGGCGATGGTCGCCCCCACGCCCTTGCTGATCGTGCACGGGGACCGGGACCCGTTCTTCCCCGCCGAACACGCCCACCAGCTCTACGAAAGCGCCGGGGAGCCGAAGGAGCTCTGGATCGAGCCCGGCTACGGCCACGCCGAGGCGGCGGCCACCCCCGATCTCATTCGCAGAATTGGTCGGTGGATTTCGCGAACCAAACCCGCATAAGGGTCGTCTATATGGCCAGAGCGAGCCTGAGGGGCGCGCCGGCGTCTGGACTGAGGAGTGCGCGGGAGCGAAGCGACCAGAGCACAACGAGGGCAAGTGTTCATGGCGTGCCTCCGGCACGACCTGCCGGATGTGAGCGCCTCGAAGGTGAGCGGGAAGCGCAGCGTCGCGGGGGCGCGCTGGGCGGTCCACCGGCCTGGTGCGGCAGGGATGCCGCACCAGGCCGGAGGGACGCACGCATCAGCCCAGGCGGGCGATGGACTTGTGCTCCAGGTAGGCCGAAAGGCCCTCGGGGCCGAGTTCACGGCCGAGGCCGCTGGCCTTGAACCCGCCGAACGGGGTGTTCGGGTCGAGCGTGTGCATCGTGTTGACGCCGTACGTGCCGGTGCGCACCTGGCGGGCGATCCCCATGCCGTGTTCGGCGTCGCCGGTCCAGACCGAGCCGGACAGGCCGTAGTCGCTGTCGTTGGCGATCCGCACGGCGTCCGCCTCGTCCTCGTACGGGATCACCGTGAGGACCGGGCCGAAGATCTCCTCGCGGGCGATGCGCATGTCGTTGGTGGCGCCGGCGAAGACGGTGGGGGCGACGTACCAGCCCCGGTCGTACGGCCGGTCGAGGCCGCCGACGACGGGCTTGGCCCCCTCCTCGACGCCCGACCTGATGTAACCCTCGACCCGCTCCTGCTGGCGCCGGGCCACCAGCGGGCCGATGCCGGTGGCCGGGTCGGCGGGGTCGCCCACCCGCTGGCTCGTCACCATGTGGGCGACGGCCTGCACCACCTCGTCGTACCGGGCGCGGGAGGCGAGGACGCGGGTCTGCGCCACGCACGCCTGGCCGTTGTTCATCAGCGTGGCCATCGACAGCATGCCCATGGCCGAGGGCAGGTCGCAGTCGTCCAGGATGATCGCCGCCGACTTGCCGCCCAGCTCCAGCGTGCACCGCTTGAGCCGCTCGCCGCAGATCGCGGCGATCCGGCGGCCGGCCGCGGTCGAGCCGGTGAAGGCGACCTTGTCGACGCCCGGGTGGGAGACGAGGTGCTCGCCCGCCTCACGGCCGGCCGGGACGATGTTCACGACTCCGGCGGGGACCCCGGCGTCGTGGATCATCTCGGCGAGCAGGTAGGCGTCGAGAGGCGTCTCGGGGGCGGGCTTGAGCACGACGGTGCAGCCCGCGACGAGCGCCGGGGCCAGCTTGCTCATCGTGACGAACTGGGGGACGTTCCAGGGGACCACGGCCGCGACGACGCCGACCGGTTCGCGGCGGACGGTCACGGGGCCGAACAGGCCGGGCCGCTCCTCCTCGACGGGGAAGGCGGCGCCGAGACCGGCGAAGTACTTCAGCATCCCCAGCGGCTGCGGGGTCTGGGCGAGCCGGGAGAACGTGATCGGGGCGCCCATCTCCAGCGTGATCAGCTCGGCCATCTCGGCCTGGCGCGCCTCGTAGATCTCCGCGAGGCGCCCCACCACGGCCGCGCGCTCGGCCATCGTCATTCGTGGCCACGGCCCGTCGTCGAAGGCGTCCCTGGCGGCCGCGACCGCGCGGTCCATGTCGGCCGCGGTGCCGTCCGGGACCCGGCCGACGACCTCCTCGGTGTGCGGGGAGACCACCTCGATCGTGCCCGTGCCCGCGGGGGCCACCCAGTCGCCGCCGACGAACAGTGTGTCGTGCTGCCGCATGCCTGCCTCCCCGATCGGGCTTGACCACACACGGAGACCGAATCATGTTCTGCTCGGTGTTGGCAAGAGCCGGCGCGGTTGGCAAGAGCCGGCGCGGCAGGAGCGCGGCCGTGGCCCGGCCCCAGCCGTACGGCGAGGACCGGGCCACGGGTTCTCCGGCGCAGCCCTACGGAAGGGCCGGTCCGAGCAGGTGCCGCATCGACCGGCGGACCAGGTCGGTCCGCATGGCCTGGGTCGTCGCACCCTCGGCGCCGAAGCCGAAGTAGACCGTGTCCTGCGTCGTGACGCCCGCGCCGTCCTCCAGCGTCTGGTCGCTGCGCGTCCAGTCGTTCAGCGCGTCCGCCGAGCCCGGGGGCGGGCCCGCGACGGTCCAGCCGCCGAGGCCGTCCTCGAACGAGGTCTGCGAGACGACCGCGCCCTCGGCCTTGACCGTCGCGTCGTCCAGCCAGACGCCGAGGCCCTGGGTGCCCCAGTCGCTGATGTAGGAGATCGACACCTCGACCTGCTTGCCCGCGTACGCCGTCAGGTCGATCGTCCACTGCTGCCAGCCGTTCGACGCGCCGGAGGCCGCGTGCCAGGCGCCGGTGGTGCCGGTCGCCGTGCACGAGGAGGCGCCGTCGTACGTCTGGTAGTGGGCGGTGAACGGGTGGAGGTCCACCCAGCCGCCGGCGCAGCTCTCACCGGGCTCCTGCGAGGTGTGCCCGTTCGCGTCGGGGAGCGTCGTCCAGTCGTCCTGGCCGACCGTGTGTGCCTCGACGGTCAGGAAGTCCCAGTCCGGCTCGGTGTTGTACGACGTCCAGAACGACAGCTCGCCACTGGTCTTGCCGGTGAGGTCGATCGTCCTCGTGAGCCGCTTGTACGACTGGTCCGCCTCGCCGCTCTGCACGTCCCACGCACCGGTGTGCGGCGCGAAGGGCGAGCCCCCGGCGTACTGCCACTTCAGCGGGGCCGAACTGGCGAACTGCGGGAACCGGCCGACCGGCAGCACCGACGAGGTCGTGACGAACGCGGAGGTGTGGTTCTGGTTGCCGGGCGAGTCGCCGCCGTTGAGCGTGCCGAGGAACCCGGCGAAGGCGCCGCTCGTGCCCTGCAGCGGCACCGTGGCGCCGTCCGCGTCCTGGCCGCCGCCTTCCACGAAGGTGTAGGCGCCGAGGTAGTACTGCACGAAGTCGTTGCTGAGCGCCAGGCACGGCGGCTTGCTCAGCGTCGTGCACTCGGGCTGCGCCGGATAGTCCGGCTCGTACCAGTAGGCGCCGTCGACGTTCTGGCCGTACAACGCGTACTTTCCGGTGACGAGCAGTTTGCCGCCCTCGTTGAGGTAGTCGCGGAACGCGAGTTCCAGCTCCTCGGCCAGGTTCGCGGCGGTGCCGCCGGGCTGCCCGGCCGCGCGGGGGATGATGTCGTCGCCGGTCTCCCAGACCACGGCCTTGTAGTGGCTGAGAACCCCGAGCGGGTGGGGCGCCTTCCGGCCGTTCTTGTCCACGTCGTACACGTCGGAGGAGTAGCCGGACCCCGTCAGCGCCGTGGTGTAGGCCCCGGCGTACTTCGCCTCGGTCGCGCCCTGCGCGGGACTGATCCCCGTGACGTCCTCCGCCGCGACGACCAGCACCTTCCCGCCGATGTCCGTGGACACCGTGTAGGTGAAGTCGTCGCTCTTCCTGAGGAGCGAGGTGAACCAGACCTTCACCCGGTCACCGGGCTTGGCGCCCTTCACCGTGCCCCTCAGCCGGTGGAAGTAGGTGTCGTAGCCCTCGCCGTACCGCTCGCCGCCCTTCCACTCGCTCGTCGGCGCGATCTTCGTCCGCCCGCCGTTGATCTGGTAGTTGAGGACGACGGGACCGAGCTTGCGCTTGGCGTCGACCTGCACGACCTGGTCCGTGCCGTAGCTGACGTCGAACGGGTCGACGACGAAGTCGGGGACCGTGTTGCCGAGGTGGCTGACGGGCTCGCTCGGGTTCAGCGCCGACTTCGCGATGTCCAGCGCGAACGGCAGTTGCTTCTCGAACTCGGCCTGCACCAGCCCCTCGTCGTCGGGGAACACGAAGCCGCAGCCGTCACAGCCCTCCTCCAGCTCCGGCGTCCAGGCGAGCGTGCCGTACGCCTTGTGCGCGTGGTCGGTGGTCTCGCCGTTGGTGGTGTAGAGCTCGGCGCCGACGCCGGGGTCGAAGCCGGGCACGGCGGGCTTCTCGTCGGTCCCGGTCAGGGCCAGGTAGATGGGATCGTCCGCGGTCGTCGTCTGGACCTGCCAGCCCTCGGGATAGAGCAGCAGCGGGCCGTACGAGTGGTAGTTGACCTGGGCCTTGAAGCGCAGCCGCTTGAGCAGGCCGTCCAGGGCCCGGGTCTCGGGCTCCGACGCCGGGGCGGTGCCGCGGTAGGTCTCGCTGCTGAAGACGCTGGAGGAGCCCTCCTCGTCGTATCCCCACTTGGTGGGGTAGTTGCGGTTGGGGTCGACCCCGTCGACACCGGTTATCGCGCCGTCGCCGTCGTTGTCGCGGAGGTTCTTGCGCCAGAGCCGGTTGCCCTCGGTGAAGGTGAAGTCGTAGCCGTCGGGGTTGGCCACCGGCACGAACCACACCTCGGTGGTGGCCAGCAGCTTCGCGACGTCGGACTTGCCCTTGTTGGCCACCAGGTACTTCAGCAGCCGCATGTCGACCTCGGTCGCGATCCACTCCCGGGCGTGCTGGGTGGCGGAGTAGAGCACGGCGGGCTTCAGGCCGTCGGGCAGCACCCGGGCCAGCGCGGTCAGCTTGAGGGCGAGGATGTCCTTACCCTGGACGGTCTTGCCGATCGACTCCAGCTTCGCGACGTCCTTGTTGGCGTCCGCGATGGCCTTGAGCTGGTCGGCGATGCCGCCCTTCTCCGAGTAGGACCTCCAGACGGTGTATCCGCCGGCCGCCTGGGCCCTGGCCGCCTGCAACTGCGTCTGGCCCTGGGGGTTGCGAACCGGTTGCGGCCGGTAGCCGAGGATCTGGAGCTTCTTGACGTCGGCGGGCGTCGCCGTCAGCTCGACGTGCTCCCGGTCGCCCGAGGGGTGCTGCTGGACGACGTCGAAGCCCTTCTGGTTCAGCGTGGCCGCGGTTCCGGGCGCGCTGTCGAGCTGGTAGAGGTCGATCTGGTCCGTGGGCGGGAGCGGGTCGCCCTGGCCGGCCTGCGCCGGCACGGCAGGCGCCAGGAGCGCCGCGCCGAGGGCCACGGCGGCCAGGGTCGAGACGATCACTCGTCGGGACATCGAGGAGCCCTTCGTGAGGGGTAGCGATCTCCCGAATCTCCGTCGCGGTCAATCCGCGTTCAAGTGCAGTAAGGCGACGCGTAAGTCTCGAATCGATCACAGAACGCGGAACCCGACGATTGCTCGCTTTCAACCCAACAGTTTCTCCTGTTCCGCTAGCAGACATAAAGATCGTCTCCTATAGTTTCGGACCGAATCCGAGTGGAGGTCGACGTGCGGTCGGGACGCTGGGCCAGACTGGCGGTGGTCACCACCGTGCTCCTCGCCGCACCCGCTGTCTCAGGCGCGTTCACCGCCTCGGCCGAGCCCGGCCAGCAGGCCAAACTGCGCAGGCTGACGAAGGAGGCCGCCGCGCTGCAGAAGGAGTACCGCGGTGAGATCCTCAGCCTGGAGGACGCGGAACTGGCCGCCAAGAAGGCGTCCGCAAAGGTCGGGAAGCTGAAGGTGGACCTGCGCGCGGCCCAGCGGGCGGTCACCCAGTTCGCCCAGACCTCCTACATGAGCGGCGGCATGGACGCCTCACAGCTCTTCTCGGTGTCGGGCGACCTGAGCTCGCTGTCGACGCTGGCCTATCTGGGCGACGCGAAGTCGGAGCGGCTGAACGGCATCAGGGCGTTGATCGCCAAGCAGCGGAAGGCGAGCCGCGACGCCGACGCCGAGATCGACAAGCTGCAGCGCCACATCAAGGAGCTGAAGGCGAAGCGGCGCGAGATCGAGACCCTGATGGCCAAGTACGGCTTTCAGGCCCCCGACGCCGGCAGCGGCCTGACCCAGCGCATGATCACGGTACGCAACGCGATCATGTCGCAGTTCCCGATGCCCTTCAGCGTCGGCTGCCTGCGGCCGGGGGACCCGGGCGAACACGGCAAGGGCCGCGCCTGCGACTTCATGATGAGCAGCGGCGGCCGCATGCCCGACGCGGTGGCCAAGGAGCGGGGCGACGCCCTCGCCCAGTGGTGCATCCAGCACGCGAGCCAGTACGGGATCATGTACATCATCTGGCAGCAGCGCTTCTACGACATGCGGACCGGGGCCGGGTGGCGGATGATGTCCGACCGCGGGGGGATCACCGCCAACCACTACGACCACGTTCACGTGTCGGTGCTCTGAGCCTTCAGGAAGTCCGCGAACCAGTGGTAGGACGCCTTCGGGGTGCGCCTGAGGGTCTCGAAGTCGACGTGGACCAGGCCGAACCGCTGGTGGTAGCCCTCGGCCCACTCGAAGTTGTCCAGCAGCGACCAGACGAAGTAGCCGCGCACGTCCGCGTCCGCCTCCCGCATCGCCCGGATGTGGCCGTCGAGGTAGGCGATCCGCTCCTGGTCGTCCAGGCCGTCGTACGAACAGCCGTTCTCGGTGACGTAGACGGGCGGGAGCGCGTCGCCGTACCGGGCGGTGAGGGAGCCGAGCAGCTCGCGGAGGCCGCCGGGGACGACGGGCCAGCCGAAGGCGGTCACGGGATGACCGGAGATCGGCTCGAACTCGAACGGCAGGTCGCCCCCGCCGGGGCCGGAAATCCGCGTCGGCATGTAGTAGTTGACGCCCAGGCCGTCGAGCGGCTGGGCGATCGTCTCCAGGTCGCCCGCTTTCACGGGCAGTTCCACGCCGTACGCCGACAGGTCGGGGTAGGCGCCGGTGAGGACCGGGTCGTTGAACAGCCGGTTGTGCAGGACGTCGTACGTCTCGGCGGCGGCGAGGTCCTGCTCGGAGCCGGAGGCCGGCCAGACGGGCGTGCAGTTGTTCGTGATCAGCACGTGGCGCGCTCCGGCCGCCCGCAGCGCCTGCGTGGCCAGGCCGTGGCCGAGCAGCTGGTGGTGGGCCGCCGGCAGCGCGCCGAGCATGAGCGCCCTGCCGGGGGCGTGCATGCCGAGGGCGTATCCGTACACCATGTGGACGAACGGCTCGTTCAGTGTGATCCACATGGAGACCCGGTCGGCGAGCCGGTCGGCCACGACGGCGGCGTAGTCGGCGAAATACCGCGACGTGTCGCGGTCGAGCCAGCCGCCCTCGTCCTCCAGGGCCTGCGGCAGGTCCCAGTGGAAGAGCGTCGGGACCGGGGTGATCCCCTTCTCGTGGAGCGCGTCCACGAGGCGGTCGTAGAAGTCGAGCCCGGCCTGGTTGACCCGGCCCCGGCCGGTCGGCAGCACCCGCGGCCAGGCGATCGAGAACCGGTAGGCGTCCACCCCCAGACCGGCCATCAGGGCGACGTCCTCGGCGTACCGGTGATAGTGGTCGCAGGCGACGTCGCCGGTATGCCCGTCGCGGACCTTGTGGGGGGTGTGGGAGAAGGTGTCCCAGACGGAGGGCCCCCGGCCGTCCTCCGCGACGGCTCCTTCGATCTGGTAGGACGCGGTGGCCGTACCCCACAGGAACATGCCGTCTCCCGTTATCATGAGCGTTACTCGCGTTAACGTATCCGCCTGATGGGCGGGAGACAATGGCGGCATGACCACAGGGGGAACGTTGCGCCGGCGGCCCGCCCAGCGCCGCAGCCAGGAGCGCGTGGAGCGCATGCTCGACGAGTGCGCCGGGCTGCTCGACGAGGTGGGGTACGAGGCGCTGACGACCAAGGAGGTCGCCCGCCGGGCCGAGGTGCCGATCGGCACCTTCTACCAGTTCTTCACGGACAAGCAGAGCCTGGTCCGCGCGCTCGCGCTGCGGAACCTGGAGGCCTACCTGGACCGGATGGCGACCCTGCTGTCCGACGCGCGGCTGTCCGACTGGGCCGGCGCGGTCGACCTCGGCATCGACGAGTTCGTCCGGATGAAGCGCACCATGCCCGGCTTCGGGGTGGTGGACTTCGGCGAGGTGCTGGCCGCCCCCGGCGGCCCGGCCCTGCCCGGCACCCAGCGGATGCTCGACGAGGCCCTGGAGAACAACGTGGTCGTGGCCGACCGGCTGCGCTCGATGATGGTGGAGGTGCTCGGCGTCGTGCCGGGCGACGGCCTGTCCCGCGCCTTCGTGGTCGCCGTCGAGGCCGCCGACGCCGTGCTCAAACTGGCCTTCCGCGCCCACCCGGACGGCGACCCCGACCTCATCGCCGAATGCAAACGCCTCGTCCGCCGCTACCTCTCCGACCACCTTCACTAGGCGCCTGTCCAGCGTCGATCGGCCAAAGCGCAAAGAGGCGGCACGTGCCAGAGCCCTCACCTGGCTGGTGCAAGAACTGTCGCCTCAGGTTCGCTCCATCGTGCTTGCGGAGCGTGAGGCGAATCAGGACAGACACGACCGCCGGGTCCTGGGCGGTCTGGCAGGCCGGCCGCCACGTTTCGTATACGGGCATGCCGCGGTCGCGAAGGAGCCGCTCCTGTGGGTGGCGGACGTGGTGGTGAGCAGTACGGCGAGGGCGCTGGCGCGAGGCGAGGACCCCGGAACTTTCGGCTTGGGGGATGCGCTTTCGTACGTGGGCTGTGAGCCTGCATGACCTCTGAACACGCGAAAGCCGGGCCACCACCTGCGGAGGTTAACCCGGCTTCACTTCGTAACCCCGAGTGGGCTACGCATCACTAATAGTATTCAACTTTGACTCCCTGTCAAGTCCTTCGGGCCAGGGGCCGCCCGCCGTACAGGGCGCACGGCAGGTGAGGCGGGGTGGCGGTACCTCGGCGGTGTGGGTCGGCCGGCGCCTCCGCTCTGTGATCGGGGGAGGCTGAGCGGGCCGGCGAATGTGATCACATCGCCGCTGAAAGTTTCACCAGTGCACGTGATCCACCACTGGTGATGTGGGTGGTTCGCTGCCTCGGCCTGTCCCGGAATGCGGGCTGATCCGGCAGGGATCCGGGGTGCCGTTGGCACCGTATGGCGGAACGCGCCGGGCCGTCGGCAACCGGCGCGTCACCGGATACGCCTGCCCCTGACCTGGTAGATCGTGCCCACGAGCTGCCAGGACGCGCCGCTCGCATGACCGGCGGCGCCCAGCCGCGACGCGCGGGAAGTCCACCATGTCGCGAAAGGTCACTCGGCCTCGTGGCGCCGGGGTGGGCGAAGGCGCGCCTTCCCACGCTCCGTCGACTCTTGCGAGACACCCCTCAAAATGCCACATTACCCATCGACATCAGACGGCATACGTCATACGTTACGGCGTCACAGTCGGTAACGCTATGTCTGCCACGGATTCTTAGGGCGTGTTATGGCCGCGCATGTCGTGAGGACGGCCGGCTCCTCGGCCAGGAAAGACGCACGGCCCTCCGATCGAAGTCCTCGACCACAAGACAGGCGCCACACCCGCGCAGTGGCACACCCCCGATGAGTTCTCCTGTGGCGGGTCGATCGCGCGGCGAAAATATGCTCGGAACCAGCGAAGGGAACAGAGCGTGAAGTCAGCCCTGTCCACCACTGGGAAGGCGTTAGCAGCGCTTGCGGTGTTCGTCGCCGCCGTGTTGCTGCCGACCTTCGCAGGCCCGGCCTCGGCAGCGACCCAGGCAACCTACTACGTCGCTCCCGACGGAAACGACGCGAACCCCGGAACGATAGCGTCGCCGTTCAAAACCCTGCAGCGCGCGAGGGACGTCGTCCGCACGGTGAACGCCAGCATGTCAGGCGACATCTACGTGTATCTCCGCGGGGGCAACTATCCGGTCGGCAGCACAATCGACTTCACGCCGGCCGACTCCGGCACGAATGGTTACCGGGTCATCTACGCCGCGTACCAGAACGAGACGCCGATCCTCAGCGGAGGCGTTCAGGTAACCGGATGGACGCAGCACAGCGGCAACATCTGGAAAGCCCCGCTGAATCGCAGCAACAAGCTCCGTGCGCTCTATGTCAACGACAAGCGGGCGTACATGGCCTCGAAGACGATGAATTCGGCCGGATGCTACGGGACCTACAACATCACGGCGGGGCAGGCGTCCTGGGCGTGGGAATCGGGTTCGCAGTGCGCGGGGGCGAAGTACAGCCTCAGTGACTTCCCCGCTGTCGCCGCCAACCAGGACGACATCGAGATAGAGACGTCGACGACCTGGACCACTGCCATCGTGGGCGTCCGGCAGGTCACCACCGAGGGCTCGAACCGCATAGCTCTGTTCCAGCAGCCGGGAGCGGCCATCGCCCAGGGTGCCTTCAACGGCAACGCCCAGGTCGGCGGCAGCCACAAGGTGATGAACGCCTACGAGTTCCTGGACGCGCCGGGCGAGTTCTTCTTCGACAAGACGAGCCGGACCTTGTACTACTACAAGGCGAGCTCGGAGGACATGACGACCGCCGCGGTCTGGGCGCCGAACAACGTGTCCACCCTTATCAAGGTCGCCGGCACCTCCACGAGCAACCGCGCCAAGAACATCACGTTCTCCGGCCTCACGGTCCAGCACTCCGACTGGAACCTGTTCAACGTGGCCGGCTCGGTGTTCAAGCAGGCCCAGCAGGGCAATCTCGGCGCACAGGTGTACGCCAAGCAGAACTTCCACGCCTATTACTACCGCAACGTCGACCTGGCGCCCGGCATGATCCAGATCGAGAACGCCGACGGGCTCGTCCTGCAGAACAACCGGATTCAGCACACCGGCGTCGACGGAATCACCCTGGCCAACGACGTGGTGAACACCCAGTTGATCGGCAACTACACCAACGACATCGCCGGATCCGCCATCGACGTGGGCCACCCCCAGCATGTCTACATCGGGGACTACACCTCGTCGAACCGCGAGAAGTATCCCGTTCAGGTCGAGGGCGCCCCCAAGAACATCGAGATCAAGAACAACTACATCTACGACAGCGCCGTGTTGTTCAACGGGCACAGCCCCATCTCGGCGTACTTCGCCGACACCCTGTCCATCCAGCACAACCGCATCGAGAAGACCCCGTGGTCCGGTATCACGCTCGGCTGGGGGTGGTGGAACTTCGACGGATCGTCAGGCTCGATCGCGCCCAACCGGCCGACCACCACGGCGAGGAACAACACCATCAGCTACAACCACTTCATCGACACGGTGCAGCGGCTGAGCGACACGGCGCCCATCTACACGCTGGGCAACCAGCCGGGCACCACGATCACCAACAACTATCTGCAGGGCGTCCCCTCCGGTCACAAGTACGGACTCCACCCGGATGAGGGATCGGGAAACATCACCTTCCGCGACAACGTCCTGAGCGTGGACAAGAACGTCACGTGGCTCATCAACTCCGACGACTTCGGGCGTAAGCACGACCTGAGCATCACGCAGACCTACGGCCCCATCAACAAGGTCTCCAACAAGAACCTGCCGAACAGCACGGTCCAGGACATCCTCGTGTACTCCGACTATGTCTGGCCGTCGCAGGCCTACGGCATCGCCGTGAACTCCGGACTCGAGGACGCGTACCGGAACATCGTCCCGCAGAGCAATCTCTCCCTGCCGGACTACGTCCTGCCCGCCAGCACGTTCGTCGCCGCCGGTGTGACGTCGATTCCGATCCGGAGCGCCGGCGACGCGAGCAAGACGGTCTGGCTGGCTCCCTCGGGGACGACCAACTTCACCGCCGGAAACACGATGACCACGGCGAGCGGAACCGCGACCTCCATCGCCGTTCCGGCGTCGAACGGTGAGTATCGGCTCTACGTCGTCGACGCCCAGGGCAATCGATCGGCCGAGTCGAAGTCGCTCGTCAGGCAGGGGAACGGCGGTAGCAACCCGCAGCAGGGCGTCCAGATCGTGGGCGGCCAGTCCGGCCGGTGCGTCGATGTGCCGAACTCCAGCACCACCAACGGCACCCAGGTGCAGCTGTGGGACTGCGGGAGCGGCACCAACCAGCGGTGGACGTACACCTCGGGCAAGCAGCTGCAGGTGCTCGGCAACAAGTGCCTGGACGCCTACGGCCAGGGCACCTCGAACGGCACCCAGGCGATCATCTGGGACTGCAACGGACAGACCAACCAGCAGTGGAACGTCAACTCCAACGGCACGATCACCGGCGTGCAGTCCGGGCTGTGCCTGGACGCCAACGCGGCGGGCACCGCCAACGGCACGAAGCTCATCCTCTGGGCCTGCAACGGCGGAAACAACCAGAAGTGGACCCTGCGCAGCTGACGTGAGGTCCTGACCGGGCCGCGGGCGGTCGTACACGCACCGCCCGCGGCCCGCACAGCTCCACAGATCGAGGTCGTCCGGCAGGCGTCAGTCGGCAGACGCGGCGACGAGGGCGGGCGCGGCGTCGCGGGACGGGGTACGCCACGGGAGTATCGCGGCCGTCGCGACGAGCAGCACCACGCCGATCGCGATCGCGGCGCGGGCGCCGGCGAGGCCGGCCAGGACGCCCCACACGGCCGTGAGCGTGGCGGTCGTCGTCCGCGAGGTGATGGTCCAGGCGGTCAGGACCCGCGCCACCCTGCCGTCCTCCACCCGTTCGAGACGGTAGGTGGCGAAGACGGGGTTGAAGACGCCCATGCAGGTGATCAGGCCGAACTCGACCAGCATGATCAGCGCGAGGCCGGCCGGGCCCTGCCCCGTGAACGGGAGCCCGACGAGCCAGGGCACCCGCGCGACGCCGAACGTCAGCAGCATCGCCCGCTGCCCGAACCGGCGGACGAGCGGGCGGGAGATCCGCGAGCCCAGGATGCCCCCCAGGCAGGGAACGCCGAAGGCGAGCCCGTACTGCAGCGGCGTCAGGCCGAGATCGTGCAGCATCAGGAAGGTCAGCGGCGGAGCCGTCGCCATGATGAGCGCGGAGACGAGCACCGTGTTCGCGAACAGGACGCGCAGCCCGCGGTCCGCGACGATCGTCCGCCACCCCTCGGCGATCTCCGCCCGGCGCGAGGCGCCCGTACGGCGGACAGGTGGGTCCGGCTCGGGAGCCGTGATCGCGCGGATGCCCAGCGCGGACAGCAGATAGCTGGCCGCGTTCAGGGCGACCGTGACGACAGGGCCGAGCATCCCGATGAGCGCGCCTCCGGCCGGCGGGCCGACAGCGGTGGACGTCCACATGACCATCTCGAACCGGCCGTTCGCCTCCATCAGGTGGCTCTTGGGCACGAGGGCCTTGAGGTGGGCCCCGCCGGCCCCCACGAAGACGATGTCGGCCAGGGCGACGACCACGGCCACGACGAGCAGGTGCGCGTACGTCAACGCGCCTGCGGCGTACGCGACCGGCACGGTCAGCAGCGTCAGGAAGCGGACCAGGTCGGCCCGGATCATGAGCCGCCGCTTCCTCCGGAACTCCATCCACGGGCCGAGCGGCACGGCCAGCAGGGCGCCGGCGGCTCCGCCGGCCGCCGCGATCAGGGACACCTGTGCGGCGCCGGCGTGCAGGGCCAGGATGGCGATCAGCGGAAACGCGTCCAGCGCCAGCCATGTCCCCAGCGAGCTCACCGCGTAGGCCCCCCACAGCCACGCGAAGTCCCGTCCCAGCCCCCGCGCCATCGGCCGCCCCCGCCTCTCCCCAAGCGAACAGAGGTCGATCCAACACCCGTCCGGGACCGGGAGCCAACCGACGGCCGTCAGCCGGTCCGGCGCCGGGACTACTCCGTGCCGTCCGCCGGCAGGCGCTCCGGCAGCCCGAGCCGCGGGAACCGGTCGTCGTGGAACGTGACGATCTCGGTGATCGCCCCGCCGGTGACGCGCAGGACGTCGATCGTCAGCGGCAGGTACGCGCCCTCCCGCTTCCGCCACTGGTAGAAGGCGACGGCGGGCTGCCGGTTCACGGAGGTGGGGACGGCGCGCAGGTGCTTCATGCTCTCGAAGCCGCTCTCGACCCAGTCCTTCACCACCGCGTCGCGGCCGGCGCACAGGCCCGGCGTGGGCGGCATCGAGCAGCGGACGTCGTCCCGCAGCAGGGCGGCGAGCCCGTCGACGTCCGTGGCCACGCTGGCCTCGGTGTAGCGGCGCACCGGCTCGCGCGTCCCGGCGTCCTCCTCGCCGCCGGTCCAGTCCTGCCGTTCGGAGGGCAGATGCTCCCGCATGCCGGCGCGGGCCCGTTGCAGCGCGCTGTTCACGGAGTTGACCGAGGCGCCGAGGAGCTCCGCGACGTCCTTCGCCGGCCAGCCGAGCACGTCCCGCAGGATCAGCACGGCCCGCGGGCGCGGCGCGAGGTGCTGGACCGCGACCACGTACGCCAGCTCGATCGTCTCCCGCGCGACGGCGACGGCCTCCGGCTCGTCCGCGTCGCCCGCGGGCAGTTCGTCGAGCAGCCGGTCCGGGTACGGCTGCAGCCACAGCACCTCGCCGCCGGTCGCGGGCTCCGGGCGGCACCTGGCGAGGAGGTCCAGGCAGGCGTTGGTGGCGATCCGGTACAGCCAGGCCCGGAACGTCGACCGCCCCTCGAAGGTCTCCCGCCGCCGCCAGGCACGGAGGAACGTCTCCTGCACGGTGTCCTCGGCGTCCTCGAACGACCCGAGCATCCGGTAGCAGTGCACGTGCAGCTCCCGCCGGTGCCGCTCCGCCAGCCCCGAGAACGCCGGCACGGGTGCGGGCGCGACAACTCATCACCCGGGCCGGCATGGCCGGCCCGGTGCCGGATCGGGCTGAGCGGCCCCGGCGGGAGAGGTCCCGCGCCGGGGCCGGCGGGGGTCAGACGGGGGCGTCGAGGCGGGAGAGCAGGTCGTCGTCGAGCTTCACGTCGGCCATGACCTCCTCCAGCTGGGCGACCGAGCTGACCCCGACGATCGGGAGGATGTCCTGCGCCCGCAGCCAGGCGAGCACGACCTGGTTGCGCGTCGCGCCGATCTCGCCCGCGACCTCGTCGAGCACGGCCAGCCGCCTGGTGGTGCCCGGGTGGTCGTAGTGCTCGGGCAGCGGCTTGGCCGTGTACGCGCCCGCCAGCAGCGAGGAGTAGACCCACAGCTTCAGGTCGCCCTCGGAGCGCACGTAGTCGAGCAGCTCCTCGGTGACGAGGGTGTGGCCGCCCTCGGGCAGCCGTACGCCGGGGCGGGGACGGAGGTAGGAGTGACGGAGCTGCACGTGGCCGTACCGGGTGCCGCCGCGCGCGGCCGCCAGTGCGCGGGCCCGCTCCAGCCGCCAGGTGGCGTGGTTGCTCGCGCCGATCTCCCTGGCCTTGCCGGCGCGCACCACCTCGTCGAAGGCGGCGACGGTCTCCTCCAGCGGCGTCGTCCTGTCGTCGATGTGGGCCCAGTACACGTCCACGTGATCGGTGCCGAGGCGCCGCAGGCTGCCCTCGATCGCGGCCCGCACGACACCGGCGGACAGGCCCTCGGCGGCGTCGAGCGTACGGGCGCCGGGCACGGACGGGCGGGCGCCGCACTTGGTGCTGATCACCACCGCGTCCCGGTCGCGGCGGGAGGCGAGCCACCGGCCGATGGTGGCCTCGCTCTCGTCCCCGGTCGCGCCGTCCAGCCAGAAGGGGTAGTTGTTGGCCGTGTCGAGGATCGTTCCGCCGCCTTCGACGAAGCGGTCGAGTATGGCGAAAGAGGTCTCTTCGTCCACGGCTGTCCCGAAGGGGATCGTCCCCAGAGCGATTCTCATGCCGATCACCCTGCCGCCTGGAGCGCACTCCAGCGCAAGCCGCTTTCACCGGCGGTGGGTGAGGGCCTTCCGGCCGCGCGCCACGATCGTCTCGACGTCCTTCAGGTCGTCCATGTCGTGGGCGGTCGCCAGCGCTTCCTTCGCCGCGTCGTAGGCGTCCAGGGCAGCGTTCCAGTCGATGTCGCCGGTTCTGTCCGCCGCGCCGTCGATCTCCTCTCCCAGCCGCGTGACGTTCTCCTCCTGCACGCTCCGGGCGTCCGCGAACTGGACGGTCCTTTCCTCGGCCTGCTTTCTGGCGGCCTTCCTCCGCCGGGTTCCGCGTACGACCAGCCCGAGGACGATCCAGAAGACGACCAGGCCCACGATGCCGAAGAAGACGAACCAGCCGGCGCCGAGCCTGCTGGTCGACCCGGACAGGTCGGCGTCTTCCGCGTAGTCGACCTCCAGGCCGGTGACCTCGGCGTCCTGGAAGGTCGCGCCCCGCAGCTCGGCCGACTGCATGCCGGCGTCGGTCAGCGTCGCCTTCCGGAAGACCGCGTCCCGGAGCCTGCCGCTGCCCAGCTGCGCCCGGTCCATCCGCGCGGCGGTGAAGTCGGCCTGGTCCGCCGTGACGCTGGTCATCTGCGCCCCGCGAAGATCGGCGCCGGTCAGTGTGGCCCCGGTCAGGTTGGCGCTGCTGATCTCGGTCTCCGAGAGGTCCGCCCGGGTCAGGTTCGCCCCGGTGAGGTCCGCGCTGCCGAGCACGGCCCGTCGCAGGTGCGCGCCGGTCAGGTCCGCGCCCTTGAGGGAGCGGAAGGTCGTCCCGGCCGCCGAGACGTCCCGCAGGATGGCCCGGTTGAGCTTGACGCTGCTCAGGTTGAGGCCGTCCAGCTTGGCGCCGGTGAGGTCGGCGCAGCTCAGGTCGTCGGGGAAGTCGGTGACCGTGGTCAGGTCCCACCCCGCGTAGTGCTGGCCCTCGCCCGGCTCGCACGCCGCACCGGGAGCGGGCAGGTCCTTCGGCACGCCCGTGCTCCCGGTCAGCCGGGCGCCCCGTACGTCACGCAGGTCGGCCCCGCCGAGGTCGGCGTCCCGGAAGTCGGCGCCGTCCATCACCGACCCGTACAGCTGCGCGTCCCGGAGGTCGGCCCGCCGCAACACGGCCTTGATCAGGGTGGCGCCGTAGAGCCGGGCCTTCGGGGCCTTCACCCGGGTGAGGTCGGCCCGGCGCAGGTCGGCCCCGTAGACGTCGGCGTCGGTGAGGTCGGTGCCGACCAGCTTCGCGTCGTCGAACTGGGCGGAGTACGCCTTGGCCCGCGTCAGCGTGGCCCCGCTCAGGTCGGCTCCCTCCAGGTGCGCGCCGTACGGCGAGGAGTCGTCCATCGTCGCCCCGCGCAGGTCCGCGCCCCGCAGGTCCGCGTAGTAGAGCTCGGCCTCGGACAGGTCGGCCTTGCCCAGCCTGACCCCGGCCATCTGGGCGTTCCCGAGATGCGTCCCCTTGAGCGACGCTCCGCGCAGGTCGGCCCCGGCGAGCGGGACGCGTACGTACAGCCCGTCCAGCGTGGCGCCGCGCAGGTCGGCGCAGGACAGGTCGGCGGGCAGGGCGGCCCGGGTGAGATCCCGCCCGGCCAGTTTCGGGCCACTGCCGGGACGGCACGGGAGCGGCGCGGCGGAGGCCGGCGAGACGAGGACCACCGGCAGGACGACGGCGGCGGCGAGTGCCATGCCGGCGAGTAGGCGGGGAAGGCCGGGCATCTCTGTCTCACTGTCTCCTTCGGAAGCGCCGCCTTTCGCAGAGGGTCCCGGGAAAGGCGTTGAACAGCACCCGTTATATGGGGAACTGTTTGCGATCCGCTTGCGAACCGCCTACAGACACAACCGCTCGCGGCGGTACGGCATCCGCTGTGACAGGATCAATGGCGTGGCCGTGTACACACCTGGACAGGTCGTCGAGGAGACCGGTTTCAGCCTCGACACCCTTCGTTACTACGAACGGATCGGGCTGCTGGAGCCGATCGGCCGGAACGCGTCGGGCCAGCGGCGCTTCACCGAGGAGGATGTGAGCTGGCTCGGCATGGTCCGCTGCCTCCGGGACACCGGCATGCCGATCGCCGAGATGCTGCGCTTCGCCGCGCTCGTACGGCAGGGCGAGCACACCATCGCCGACCGCATCGCGCTGCTGGAGGAGCACGACCGGAAGGTCGAGGCCCAGATCGCCGACCTGCGTCAGAAGCAGGGCGGGGTGCAGCGGAAGATGCAGTACTACAAGGACGTGCTCACCATGCGCGCCATGCTCCCCGACTGCGAGCAGGCCTCCTGAGGGCCGGACCGGGCCGGTCCAGGTGCGTGACCGGCCATGCTGGACTGCGCCCGCTCGTGCCCGGCCCGCTCGTGGCGGGCCGGGCGGGCGGCTTGTAAGGCCGGCTCAGGAGGCCCGGTACGCCTCGGCCTGGAGGTTATAGAGTTCGGCGTAGAGCCCGTCGAGCGCTATCAGTTCGTCGTGCGTGCCGTGCTCGCGGACGAGGCCGTGGTCGAGCACGTAGATGCGGTCGGCGTAGCGGACGCTGGCGAGCCGGTGCGTGATGAGCAGCACCGTCCGCCCGTCGGCGTGCCGCCTGATCCGGTCGAACAACGCGTGCTCGGCCCGGGCGTCGAGGGCCGCCGTGGGCTCGTCGCAGATCAGCAGTGGCGCGTCGCGGTAGAAGCCGCGCGCCACCGCCACGCGCTGCCACTGGCCGCCCGACAGTTCGTGGCCGTTCTTGAACCGGCGGTCCAGCAGCGTGCGGTAGCCGTGCGGCAGTTCGGCGATGACCTGGTCGGCGCCCGCCACCTCGGCGGCGCGGACCACCTCGTCCTCGCCCCTCTCCGTGCCCATCGTGATGTTGTGGCGGGCGGTCAGCGGCCACCGGGTGTGGTCCTGCGCGATGACCGCGATCCTGCGGCGCAGGCTGTCGGGATCGACCCCGGTCACGTCGACGTCGTCCCACAGCACCCGGCCGCCGTCCGGCTCGTACAGCCCGGCCAGGATCTTGGCGAGGGTGGTCTTGCCCGAGCCGTTCTCCCCGACGAGGGCCACGACCTCCCCGCGCTCGACGCGGGCCGACACCCCGCGCAGGGCCGGGGCCGGCGTGGCGGGGTAGGTGAACGTGACGTCCTCGACCGTGATGCGCTCGAAGCGTTCCGGGGCCTGCCGCTCGCGGAGGGGCGGGACCCTGCCCTCGGCGTGCGCGGCGAAGTCCAGGAAGTCGGTGAAGTAGAGGCCCTCCTCGTAGAGCCGGTTCGTCGCGTACAGAAGGCTCGCCAGCGACCCCTGGCCGGTCCGGATGGCGAGCACCGCGGTGCCGGCCACCGCGAGCGGCACCGCGCCGATCACCAGCAGCACCCCGAGCGTGACGTAGACGACGCCCTGCCCGACCCCGCCGAGCGCCTCGCCCAGGATCCTCGCGAACGTCTGCCGCCGCGCGAGCGCGAGCATCACCCGCTGCTCGCCCATGGCGACCGTGTCGAACATGCGGAGCAGGAAACCGCGCATGGTGAACGTGCGCACCTCGGCCGCGGTGTCCTTGTCGGCGAGCAGTTCCTCGATGATCCACTTGCGGCGGCGGGCCGAGATCAGCTGCAGATTGGTCGTGTAGCGCATCCTGGCCGACCGGACCGTCGCCCAGGCGTCGGGCAGCACCGCCAGCAGGAGCAGCGGCAGCAGCACGGGGTGCAGCACGCCCAGCACGCCCGCCGCGGCCGCGAGCCCGACGAGGGCGGTCACGGTGTCGATGGCCGCGCTCACGATCGAGTCGGCCACCATGCCGCGCATGCGGGCCCGCTGCAGCGCGTCGTGGAACTCCGGATCGTCGTAGCAGACGAGCTCGACCTGGCTCGTCAGCGTGTAGAGCCGTCGCTCGGTGATGCGGCTGACCTGGGGTGACAGCCGTGACTCGGCCCAGCCCGCAGCGGCCTGCACCGCCGTGCGAACGGTGGCGGCGAGACCCACGAGCAGCAGGCTCGGCAGCGCGGCCCGGACCCGGTCGGGGGTCGGACCGGCCTGGAGCAGCGCGGTCAGGACGCCGGTGGTGGCCAGCAGGCCGAAGGCGGTGAAGACGCCGCCGAGCACGCTCAGCGCGATGGTGGCCAGGGTGTCGCGGGGGCTCGCCTCCCACGCGATGCGGAGGGCCTGGCGGGTCAGGCCGGGCAGCCGCCGCGCCACGGTCAGGAAACTGAGCCCCGCCATCGTGCCGTAGTGCCGGGCCCACTGAGGCGACTCGATCTCCTCCAGATCCGGTAGGTCGTCCTCGGACAGATGGTCATGTCCCCCCTGCTGTGTGACCGTCATGCCAGCAGTGTGTGCGCCCGTACCGACAATTTCGCGGGCTCCGGCCGCGGCGCTTCCTTTGACGCATGTCCCTAACAGTCCGCCAACCTCCGTATGCAGAGACGTTATCGGGACAAACTTGACGGCGTGCCCGTGGAAGTGGCTGGATGGGCTGTGCTGACAACGTTGTCAGCCATATGTGTCTTCGGGGAGCCCGAAATCCTCGCGAAAAGCCTGAAGGGAATGTTGCGATGAGACGACGGTGGATGGCGGCCGTCGCGGTCTCGGTGGCAGGCCTGCTGACCCTTTCCGCGTGCGGCGGCGGTGACAAGCAGGACACCGCGGGTGGTCCGGCCGCGCACAAGAAGGTCGAGGTCTTCTCGTGGTGGACGGGCCCGGGTGAGGCCGACGGCCTGAAGGCGATGCGTGAGATCTTCGCCAAGGAGAACTCGAACTTCGAGTTCTTCGACGCGGCCGTGGCCGGCGGCTCGGGCGACCAGGCCAGGGCGCTGCTGTCGAGCAAGCTGCAGGCCAACCAGCCTCCGGACACCTTCCAGGGGCACGCCGGGGCCGAGCTCCAGGGCTACATCAAGAGCGGCAAGCTGGAGTCGCTGAACTTCCTGTACGACGAGCTGAAGCTCAAGGACGTGCTGCCGCAGCAGCTGATCGACCAGATCACGGTGGAGGGCCAGGTCTACTCCGTGCCGGTGAACATCCACCGGTCGAACGTCCTGTGGTTCAACCCCTCGGTCCTCAAGGACGCCGGGATCTCCGGCGCGCCGAAGACGGTGGACGAGTTCATCGCCGACCTGGAGAAGGTCAAGAAGAGCGGCAAGATCCCCCTGTCGATCGGCTCGCAGTGGACGCTCGTCCACCTGCTGGAGTCCGTGCTGCTCGGCTCGCTCGGCACCGACGCCTACAACGCCCTGTGGACGGCCACCTCCGACTGGTCCAACGCGAACGTGACCAAGGCGCTCGAGAACTTCAAGACGATCCTGTCGTACGCCGGCACCCCGCAGGACGACTGGCAGCCGGCGGCCAAGCAGGTCGCCGACGGCGAGGCCGCCTTCAACATCATGGGCGACTGGGCCTACGGCTACTTCCACAACCCGCCGGAGGGCGGTCTCGGCAAGGAGTCGAAGAAGGACTTCGACTGGGCCGCGTCCCCGGGCACGGACGGCACGTTCATGTGGCTGTCGGACAGCTTCACCCTGCCGAAGGGCGCGCCCAACCGCGACGGCGCGATCGCGTGGCTGAAGGTGGCCGCCAGCAAGGAGGGCCAGGACGCGTTCAACCCGCTGAAGGGCTCGATCCCCGCCCGTAAGGACGCCGACCAGTCGCTCTACAAGGACTACCTGGGCTGGAGCCTGGAGCAGTGGTCCGCCGACAAGCTGGCCGGCTCCATCCAGCACGGCGTGGTCGCCAACGACACCTGGCGTACCGCGATCACCGACGCGGTCGGCCTGTTCCAGCAGGACAAGAACGTCGCCAAGTTCCAGCAGGCGCTGGTCGCGGCGGCCAAGAACAGCGGCCAGTGAAAAGTGGCCGGTGGCCACCGGCCAGTGAACAGCGGCAAGTGAGCTGATCTCCCCGTACGGCCCACGCCGTGACCGCCGCCGGGCTCCGGCCGGCGCGGCGTGGGCCGTGCTTGACTTCTGAGAGGCGCAAGTGACGCGGGTGCGCAGATGGCTGCCGGGGCTGCTCCTGGTCTCGCCGTCGATCATCCTCATCGCGGTCTTCGTGTACGGCCTGCTGGGCTGGAACTTCAAGCTCGCCATGACCGACAAGCACAACGAGATCGCGGAGATCCCCGGCAGGTTCGTGGGGCTGGAGAACTTCACCGGCATCTGGGGCGAGGAGCGCTGGGGCCTGTCGGTCCGGCACTCGATCGTCTTCACCCTGGTCTTCGTCGCCGGCGCGCTCGTCCTCGGCTGGCTCCTCGCGTTCCTGATGGAGAAGGGCATCCGGGCGGAGGGCGGCTTCCGCACCGTCTACCTGTTCCCGATGGCCGTCTCCTTCATCGCCACCGGAGTGGTGTGGCGGTGGCTGATGAACAGCGCGACGGGCGAGCATGCGGTGGGCCTCAACCGGCTCTTCCACTACATCGGGCTCGACTTCCTGCAGTGGCAGTGGTTCCGTGATCCCGACTGGGGCATGGCGGCCATGGCGATCCCGGCCGTCTGGCAGATGTCCGGATACATCATGGCGCTGTTCCTCGCCGGGTTCCGCGGCGTTCCCGACGAGCTGCGGGAGGCCGCCCGGGTGGACGGCTGCGGCGAGTGGGGGGTCTACCGGCACGTGGTGCTGCCGATGCTGCGCCCGGTGACGCTCTCCGCGCTGATCATCCTCGGCCACATCTCGCTGAAGGTCTTCGACCTCGTCGTCGCGGTGTCGGGCAAGCAGATCATCACCGACGTGCCCGCGACGTTCATGTGGACGGCGGTCTACGACTCGCACGACCCGGCCAAGGGCGCGACGATCGCGTCCTACATCGTGCTGTCCGTCGTGATCTTCGTCGTGCCCTACCTGATCTGGAACGCCCGTAAGGGGAACCGTTCATGACCGCCCACGTCGCCGGGAAGGCTCCGCGTACGGCGCCCGCCGCCCCGGCCCGCGAGAAGGGCAGGGCGGGCACGTGGGTGCGGCTCGTCCTGTTGCTGCTGTTCGTCCTGGTCTTCCTGATCCCGGTCTACGTGCTGCTGGTCACGAGCTTCAAGCCGCTCAGCGAGGCCGACCCCGCCCAGGCGTGGAACCTCCCCAAGGTCTGGACGACCGAGGCGTGGAGCGTCGCCTGGGAGAAGCTCGAACCGGGCATCGTCAACAGCTTCCTGCTCGCGATCCCCGGATCGCTGATCTCCGCCGCCCTCGGGTCGCTGAACGGGTACGTGCTGTCGAAGTGGCGCTTCCCCGGCGCCGACGTGCTGTTCACGCTGTTCCTCTTCGGGATGTTCATCCCGTACCAGGGCGTCATGATCCCGCTGGTGCAGCTGATGGTGGACCTGGGCGACGCGCTCGGCGTGCAGCTCTACGGCGGCATCCCGGGCCTGGTCCTCGCGCACGTCGTGTACGGCATCCCGATCTGCACGCTGATCTTCCGGAACTACTACGTGACGATCCCCGACGAGCTGGTCGAGGCCTCCCACGTCGACGGCGCGGGCATGCTGCGCACGCTCTGGTCGATCGTGCTGCCGGTCTCCGGCCCGGCCTTCGCCGTGGTGATCATCTGGCAGTTCACCTCGATGTGGAACGACTTCCTCTTCGCCGTCTTCCTCACCGGGCCCACATCGTGGCCGACCACGGTCATGCTCAACAACATCGCGGGCGCGGTGACGACGCCGTACAGCCAGCAGATGGCCGCGGCGATCCTGGCGTCCATCCCCACGATGGTCGTGTACGTCCTGCTCGGCCGGTTCTTCATGCGCGGCCTCATGGCCGGCGCGCTCAAGGGCTGACGCTCGGGGGCCGGTCGTCACAGAGCGGGGGCACCGGCCACCAGGGCGTCCCCGAGAGGGGTACGGCGGTAGAGCACCTGCCGCCCGACGCGGGTGCCGGCCACCAGCCCGGCGGCGCGCAGCGCGCCCACGTGGCCGCCGGCCGTGCCGAGCGCCAGCCCGAGGCGGGCGGCGAGTTGCGTCGTGGTCGCCGGAGTCTCCAGCTCGGCCAGGATCCGGGCTCGGGACCGGCCGACCAGCCCGGCGAGCGCCGCCGCGCCGCCCGCCCGCGGGCGCCCCGCCGCCACCCCGCGCGCCGGATACACCAGCGCGTACGGCCAGGCGTCGTCGAGATAGGCGATCACGTTCCGTACGAAGACGCTGGGCAGGAACAGCAGGCCCCGGCCGTCCAGCCGGTGCCGCTCGTCCCCCTTGCCGGGGGTCCCGACCTCGATCCGGCCGGGTTCCGGCCGCCAGCGGACCCGCGGGCCGAGGTCGCCGAGTGCGGCCGCCCACCCGTACGTCGCCAGCCGCCCGGCCCGCTGGATCACGTCGCGCTCCAGGACGGCGTGGAAACGCGGCCATTCCGGCGCCACCAGGTCGGTCCAGGTGCGCTCCAGCCCGTCGGCCAGCGACGCGACGACGTGCTCGTCGTCCAGCACCGTCATGATCTCGTCGGGCGGCGGCGGCCGTCCGTCCAGGGACAGCGCGATCTCGGTGCGCGCCCGGTCCAGCGGTGTGGCCCGCATCGCCGCGATCTCCTCGGCGAAGGAGACGTTCACGCCCGCCGGCGGCGGTGCGATGAAGTCGGCGTTGTAGGCCCCCTGCCGGAACAGCGCCACCAGCGCCCGCGCTCCCGCGCTCGCGGTGAGCAGCCGGGCGAACCGGGGACGCGCCACGGCGGCCCAGGCCGCGTGCGCGCCCGCCTGCTGCCGCCCGGACAGCATCCACATCGCGTGCATGGTCTCGTTCAGCGGGGAGATGGCGAACCGGCTGGCGGCGACGTCCTGGGGGCCGACCTCGATCAGGTACACGACGTCCATTCTTCGGCCATTCCCGAAGGATTGGCGCGGCCGGAGGCCCGGTGCCGAGCATGGTCGCCGGGAGGTGGCCATGACACCGGGCCAGGACAGATCCACATTCCGGGCGTGCTTCGCCGTCGCGGAGTTCCGGGTGCTGTTCGGGGGCCAGCTTCTGCTGGTCCTGGGCGACACCGTGAAGATGCTCGCGTTCTCCGTTCTGGTCTTCGCGCGGACGGGGTCGCCCGGCCTGGCGGCGCTCGCGTACACGATCGGGTTCCTGCCGCAGGTCGCGGGTGGCGTGTTTCTGCTGTCGCTCGCCGACCGGTGGCGCCCGCGTGCGCTCATGGTCGCGGGCGACCTCCTGCGCGTGGCCACGTGCCTGGTCCTCGGCCTCGGCGACCTGCCGATCGGGGTCATGCTCGCGCTGGTGTTCGCGGCGGGCGTGCCCACGCCGCTGTTCTCGGCCGCCCGCGCCGCCGTGCTGCCCGACGTGCTGGACGGCGACGCGTACGTGCTCGGCCGGGCGGTGTTCGGCACCACCGCGGCGGGCGCGCAGATCGCGGGCCTGGCGGCCGGTGGCGGCCTGCTCGCCGTGTCGGGTCCCGCCCGGGCCCTGCTGATCACCGCGGCGTTGTCACTGGTCAGCGCGGTGGTCGTACGGCTGGGGCTGCGCGACCGCCCGGCGCGGGCCACGAGGGGCGAGCGGGAGGCCGGGGCCGTACGGACGACGTTGCGGGTCAACCGGGCACTGCTGGCCGACCGGGCCGTCCGGGGGCTGCTGCTGGCCGGGTGGCTGCCGGCCATGCTCTCCGTCGGGGCGGAGGCCGTCTACCTGCCGTACCTGACGGACGAGGGATCGGCGCCGGGCGTGGGGATCGTCCTCGCCGCCGCGGCGGCGGGGATGGGCGCGGGGGAGTTCGTGGTCGGCAGGTTCGCCGCGCCCGCCGTGCGGGAGCGGCTGGCCTTCCCGCTGGCGTTCGTGCTCGGCGTGCCGCTGCTCGGGTTCGCCGTCCGGCCGGGCGTCGCGGGAGCGGCGGCGCTGGCGGCGCTCTCGGGGGCCGGGCTGGCCTACAACCTGGGGTTGCAGCGGCGGTTCCTCGACGCGGTGCCGCCGCACGCCCGGGGCCAGGCGTTCGGCCTGCAGACCTCCGGCGTGATGACGGCCCAGGCGCTGGGCGCCGCGGCGGCCGGGGCGCTCGCCGAGGTGGTGCCCGCCCATCTCGCCATCGCGCTGACGGGCTGCGCTTCGGTCGCCGCCGTGGTCGTGCTGCGCCGGCACCTGCGTGGCGGCGCGCGTCCCGGTGTCAGCCGCGGTCCCGGCGGGGCGGGGGAGGGCGCTCGCCCGAGCCGCGCGGGATCAGCCGGGTAGGCAGTTCGAACCGGGTGACCGGGCCGTCGTCCCCGGCCAGGCGCAGGAACAGCAGGTCGGCCGCCGTACGGCCGAGCCGGGCGGGGTCCTGCGCCACCACGGTCACGCCCAGCAGGTCGGCCAGTTCGAAGTCGTCGAACCCGACCAGGGCGAGGCCGCCGAGGCCGGGCGGCGCGCGGTCCGGGAAGGCGCCGGACGTCGCCGGGCCGGGCGCGGAGCCGGTGATCGAGGCCAGCGCGCGCAGCGTCTCGACGGTGGTCCGGCCGTTGCCGGTCAGCAACGCGGTCGGCGGGTCGGACGCCCCCAGCAGCCGGGTGAGGTCGGCCCGCAACCGCGCCGGTTCGGCCGGTCCCATGGCCACCAGGCCCTCGTCGTACGGCAGGCCCGCGGCGGCCAGCGCCTCCCGGTAGCCGCGCAGCCGCTCGGCGGCCGTGAAGATCCTGGGAAGGTCGCCGAGGAAGGCGACGCGGCGATGACCGTGGGCGATCAGATGTGCTGTGCCCGCCCGGGCTCCACCCACGTTGTCGGACAGGACGACGTCCGCCTCGCAGCCCGCGCCGGGCGGCCGGTCGGCGAACACCGCCCTGGTCCCCGCCTCGAACTCGGGCGCGAGATAGGTGTGGTCCGTCCCGGCGGGCACGATGATCAGCCCGTCCACCCGGCGGGCGCAGAAGGCGAGCACGAGGTCGCGCTCCCGGGCCGCGTCCTCCTGGGACGACCCGGTGAACAGCAGGCATCCGTGGTGCAGCGCGGTCTCCTCGACCGCCCGGCTGAGACTGGAGTAGAAGACGTCGGCGGCGTCCTCGATGACCAGGCCGATGCTCGCCGTACGGCCGCGGCGCAGCGTCCGCGCGCCGTCGTTGCGGCGGTAGCCGAGCCGGTCGATGGCGGCGTGCACCCGCAGCGCCGTCGCCGCGTTCACGCCGGGCTCGTTGTTGACGACGCGGGAGACGGTCTTCAGCGCCACGCCGGCCGCGGCGGCCACGTCGTTCATGGTCGGACGGCCGCGTCTGGTCTCTCCCACGCAGGGATCATCTCCCATTCCACGACGCCTGGACAACGTTGTCAGCACGCCGTCACGTTCACGACTCCAACGGCGTGTCCGGTCGCCGCTCGGTCGGGCGGGGCGCAGGTCCGGCACCCGGCGGTCGCCGAGGTCGGCTTTGAACCGTGACGGTAGGGTTTCGCGGGTGATGAGGGGGATTGTGGGCTATCGAGGCGATGTATTGCTGATAGTCGGGTTTGTCCTGGCGGCGCTGAACCTCCGGCCCGCGCTCGCGGGCGTGTCGCCGATCCTTCCCACGATCATGCGTGACCTCGGCCTCGGCCCCGCGGGCGGCGGCGCCATCACCACGGTCATGGTGGGGTGCCTCGGCCTGCTCGCCCCGGCCGCGCCCGTGCTGGCCACCCGGATCGGGCTCGACCGCACCCTGCTGGCCGGCCTGCTCGTCCTCGCGGCCGGCGTGGCCCTGCGCAGCGCGGACGGGGTGAGCGCCCTGTACGGCGGGGCCGCGCTGGCCGGCGCGGCGATCGCCGTCATGAACGTGGTCATGCCGGGGCTGGTCAAGCAGCACTTCCCCGGCCGGATCGGCCTCTTCACCGGCCTGTACGTCTCGGTCATGGTGGGCGGGGCCGCCCTGGCCTCGGCGGTCATGGTCCCGCTGACCGACGGCTTCGGCTGGCGGACGGCGGCCGGATCGGCGGCGCCGCTCGCGCTGCTGGCGGCGGCTCTGTGGGCGGTGGCCGCGGTCCGGCCGGGCGCCGTACGCCGGACGCCGCGCGTGGGGGCGGATCCGGCCCCGGTCTCACGGGCGGGATCGGCGGAGGTCCCGGCCGCGGAGAACCGGAGGGCCGGCGCCCGGGCGCCGGCTCCGGGGGCGCGGCGGGTCCCGGCGGCGGGGGCGCGGCGGGTCCCGGCGGCGGGGGGCGGGCGGGCCGGTGGGCGGCCCTACCTCGCCCTGCTCCGCGCACGCGCCACCTGGCTGGTCGCCGCCTTCATGGGCCTGCAGTCGCTGACCTTCTACGTCATGCTGGCCTGGCTGCCGACCATCTTCCAGGCGGCCGGTCTACCGGCCGGGCAGGCGGGATACCTGCTGGGCCTGACGAACCTCGTGCAGATCCCCGCGGCGCTGATCGTCCCCCTGCACGCGGGACGTGCGCGTTCCCAGGTGCCGCACGTCGTTGCCGCCATGCTGCTGGTCATCGCCGGATACGCCGGACTGCTGCTCGCGCCCACGACGGCGCCCTGGTTGTGGATGGTCGTCCTGGGCCTCGGGCAGGGAGCCGCGATCGCGCTCGCCCTGCTCGTGATCACCGTACGGGCGCCGGATCCGGCCTCGGTGACGGCGTTGTCGGCGGTCGCCCAGACGGGCGGCTACCTGCTCGCCGCGCTCGGGCCGCTCGCGATCGGCGTGCTCCACGAGGTCTCGGGCGGCTGGACCGTGCCCCTGCTCGCCGGGCTGGGCGCCTGCGTCGTCCAGCTGGCCGTCGGCGTGCTCGCCGCCCGCCCCGCACCCGTCTGATTCAGGCGTAGCAAGCCACGGCCCGCTCCACACTCCTCGACGACCGGTCGTACCTTCTTCGCGCGCGCGGCGGGCGCGGTCTCCAACGGCAACAATTTGGCGTCCGACTCTGGTCCGGATATGAGATGATTAGTGGTTTTTGTATATTTACTCAGCCGCCGGTCTGGAAACCCTTGATATCGAGACATCTGATTGCGATCACTCTCATTGGCTCCAGGCCCTCAAGGGCCCTCCGCGGGTATGGTGATAACATGAATTACCCTCCGGTTTCTACGTTTTCGCAGGTGGCCGGGGGTCTCGGAAATGATCTTTCCTCTTCTCTTTACTTCCGTTTTGTCTGGCGTCCACCTAAGTGATTAGGATTTCCCCGCTCACAGTCCTGATCGATGATGATTAGGGAGGCGTGGCCGCTATGGCTGGACAGGGCATGGTTGGTGCGGGGGCGGTCGTCCCGGAGGGTGAGGGATCGAAGGGGCCGTGGTGGTTGCGATTCGTGCGGTGGGCGGTGCCGCGGCTCTGGGGGTTCGTGAAGGCTGTCATCGTGAGTGTTGTCGTGCTGATGTGCGTGCAGTGGCTCACGTATTGGTGGCATGGCATCGAGATTGTGATCGACACGCCTGATCCTCGGGCGCGCCACCAGGTCCCCCTCGATCCATGTGTACTCGTTGCCGGGCATGGGCGGCCGAAGAGTGCAGATGTTGTGCCCGTCGTCTATGTCTACCGGATCGTGGATGGCAACCCAGTGGGCGATATGTCCTTCTATACACAGCTGGACTACGACGACGACCGATGGAGGGTCAAGGTGTTGTTGGCTGGTCCGGCGTATTCGTGGTTCCGTATCCGCGTAGTCCCTGTGGACGCCGAGCAAGTTGACTACTACACCGATCTTGAACGCAGAGGGGGGCAGCCGGCCTGGACGGCCCGCGAGGAGCCCCCGCACGTCCGTCCCACGAGTGATGAGTCCACGGTCGAGGTGCAGGTGGGGCCGGGCGGCCACTCCGCACGCTGCTGACTGATGCCTTCGGGCACTGGGAACAGGTGAGGTAGCAGCCAACCCGGCAGAGCGCATTGTGGCGTTGCCCCAGCGTGATTGATCAAACGTATGTTCATGAAAGACTCCTCCACGACTGTGGCTATCGGGCAGTGCAACCCGTGTGAGGGTCGCTTTACATGATCAAAGGGGAAGAGTACTTTCCCATGTGTGCGAAACGACGTGCGGCGGCTACGGAACGCGAAGGATGCATGCAAACTCGGCTGGGTGAGGGGCTTGAAGTGTCTCGTCAACCGATCGACGTAATGGCGTAATAGAGAAAGAGAGGTACGGCCCGTCGCTGCCGCTGACTCTCTGGATCGCTCGTTTGTTTGGACCGACTGCGGAGGGGATCTTTCATGCAGACGAGGAGTGAGAAAGAAAAGTTAGGGAGGCACAGGTGACAGAAGAGCATCGTCGGTCCTCCGATGCCATTGGATCGCCGACTCTCGAAGGCAAGAGCGAGCCTCACCGGAGCATTGTGCGGTTCGTCTTTGCGCTGGCTGCAGCCATCGGAGCGGCGATTGTGGCTCTCGTCGTCATCTACGCCACGACTAGGGAATGGGGGGCGATCTGGGGATGGGTCACGATCGGATCGATCTTGCTGGTGGGGGTAGCCTTCAAACTCTGGGGTCGTGAGAACCCAGAAACGCTGGCCGTGATAATCGATCCTGCCAACCAGGGGGAACGACGACGTCTCATCGCGATGCGTGCGGCGGCCTTTGCGTTCAGGGCGGTGATCGTGGTCGCCGTGGTGCTCTACGCGGTCTCTGTACTGCACAGTCGCGAAATGGGACAGGTGGCGGCCACCTTGGCGGGTGTTGTGCTGGTGGGCATCTCGGCTTACGGCGGAGCTTCCGCTTGGTACGCCCGGAGAGACTAGTAGCGGGTCCCGTTCCGGGCGGGTTCCGTCGACACTTCTTGGCAAAGGTCAGAAAGCAGATTTGTGCGGACGTGCGAGGCCTTGCACGGGAGCGGACGCTGGGCACGTGACCGGGAACGAGCCGCCGACCGCTATATAGCGGGGGTGGATGGAGGGCATGCCTGCTACTCACGCCTCCCTTCACGGCAAGACTCAGATTGCTGACCAGTCGAGAGCCGCAGCTTCAGGACGGCGAGGTCAGTCGTCGCCGAGGATCATGTTGAGGACCCAGCTGATCACGCCCACGACGATGGCGCCCCAGAAGGCGGCGACGAATCCGCTGACGTGGAAGGGAAGGTCGAGCTGCCCGGCGAGCCAACTCGTCAGCAGCAGGAGCGCGGCGTTCACCACGAGGGCGAACAGGCCCAGCGTGAGCACGTAGAACGCGCATCCGATGGTCTTGATGACCGGCTTGATGACGGCGTTCACCAGACCGAAGATCAGCGCGACCGCGAGGAGGGTGCCGATCTGTTTGGCGGTGGAGCCGGCGCTCACGGTGATGCCGTCCACCAGCTTGGTGGACGCCCACAGGGCCGCGGCCACCACGACGATCTTGAGTATGACCTTCACGTCCACGATCCTTCCACGGTGCGGCAAAGAGTGCGCGGTTTCCGTGTCCGGGGAACGACCGGAGCCGTACGCCCGGTTCCCCCCGGCTTGACCGGGCGCGGCGGCGCGGCGGGTGTGGGACCCGGCACGCCTTTCTCCCGGCGCCGGGTATAAGCGGCAAACATCGGGGAAACCCTCCTTGCGGAGGTGAGATCGAATGGACGTGGAAGAGCTGGAGTCGCTACCCGCGAAGGAGCTGCACGACCGGGCCGTGCGCTACGCCGTGCGACACGGTGACCTGGGTTTCCTGTGGGATCTGCTGAAGGTCATCCCGGCGGCCGAGGCGGCCAGCGGGAACACCGACGAGACCGCGAACGACCTCAGCAGGGTGTCGGCGCTGCTCAGCGATGCCATGGCGGCGGGCGAGGGTGAGCTCGGCGACGCGCTCCGGCCGGTCTACGTCGACTACCTGTCCAGACACCCCGACGCCTGAGCGCACTCCGCCCCTGCTCAGCAACCTCTCATCTCCCCACGTCACAATGACGGCGTGGTCAAGACACAGGTGCTGGTGGTCGACGACGAGCCCGAGGTCCGCGACGCGATCGCGCGGGCCCTGCGGGTCGAGGGGTACGGCGTGGCGACCGCGGGCGACGGCCTCGACGCCCTGGACGTCATCGGCGGCTCGGCACCCGACCTGATGGTGCTCGACGTCCTGATGCCGGGGATGGACGGCATCGAGGTCTGCCGGGCGCTGCGCGGCGACGGCAACCGGCTGCCGGTCCTCATGCTGACCGCGCTGGACGGGATCGGCGACAAGGTCGCCGGGCTGGACGCGGGCGCCGACGACTACCTCGTCAAGCCGTTCGCGCTGGAGGAGCTGTTCGCCCGGGTGCGGGCGCTGCTGCGCCGCGCCGCGCCGTCGCCCGAGGCGGGCTTCGCCGACCTCCACCTGCTGCCGGACAGCAGGCAGGCCCGTCGCGGCCGCCGGCTCATCGACCTGACCAGGACCGAGTACGCCCTGCTGGACCTGCTGATCCGCAACGGCGGTCAGGTGCTCACCCGGCAGGTCATCCACGAGCGCATCTGGGGCTACGGCTTCCGGCCCGGCTCCAACCCCCTGGAGGTCTACATCCGCTACCTCCGCAGGAAGACCGAGGCGGGGGGCGAGCCCCGGCTGATCCACACCGTGCACGGCCTGGGGTACGCGCTGAGAGAGCCGGTCGGGGAGCCGGTCGGTGAGCCGGCGGGGGAGGAGCGGTGAAGCTCCGCTGGCGGCTCGCGATGGCCTCGGCGCTGGCCGCCGCGGTCAGCGTGATCGTCGTCATCGTGGCCGCCTACTTCATCACCTGCCGCCGGGTCGAGTGGGCGAGGGACCACTACGGGACGTACGAGGGGTACGGCGACCCCCCGCCCCGCGGTGTGCTGGCCGCCCTCGCGGACGTCGACGACCTGGGCTGGCCCTTCGTCGCCGTGGCCGTCGGCGGGCTGGTGCTGTCGGGGGCGCTCGGCTGGCTGGCCGCCCGGGCGGCGCTGCGGCCGGTGAACGCGCTCAAGGACGCCGCGGGACGGGTCACCACGACCCGGGATCTCACCACCCGCATCCAGGTGTCCGGGGACGACGAGCTGAGCAGCCTCGCCCGGAGCTTCAACGCCATGCTCGACGCCCTCGAACGCTCCGCGAAGTCGCAGAAACGCCTGGTCGCCGATGCCTCCCACGAGCTGCGCACGCCGCTCACCGCCGTACGGACCAACGTGGAGCTGCTGATCAGGGGCAACCTGCCCCCGGAGGACCGCGACGAGGCGAGCAGGGCCGTGATGAGCGGGCTGGAGGAGCTCACCGCGCTGGTCGCGGACGTGGTCGAACTGGCCCGCGACGAGGAGCCCGCCGTACTCGTGGAACGCGTGCGCTTCGACGAGCTGGTCTCCCGGGAGGTCGCCCGCGCGGCCAGGCACTGGCCCGCGACCGAGTACGCGGTGTCGGTCGAGCCCGCGGTCGTCCGCGGCGTGCCCGACCGGCTCGCCAGGGCCGTCGCCAACCTGCTCGACAACGCGGCGAAGTACAGCCCCAGGGGCGGGCGGGTCGAGGTGTCCCTGCAGGACGGCGTGCTGACCGTCCGCGACCACGGCCCGGGCATCTCGACCGACGACCTGCCGCACGTCTTCGACCGCTTCTACCGGGCGCCCTCGGCGCGGGCGCTGCCCGGGTCGGGGCTGGGGCTGGCGATCGTGGGCCAGGTGGTGGACAGCCACGGCGGCAGCGTTTCCGCCGGTCCCGCTCCCGGCGGAGGCACGCTCGTCCGGCTGGCGCTGCCAGTAGGGTAGACGCATGGGCTCTGTACGCGTCGAGCGGACCGAGGACGGCTTCGTCGCCCGCAACGAGAGCGGCGCGGAGATCGTGATGGGCTCCGGCGACGGGCTGTTCAGCCCGGTGGAGCTGCTGCTGGCGGCCGTGGGCGGATGCAACGTCATGACCGTCGAGCCGCTCACCGCCAAGCGCGGCCACCGGCTCGCGCGGCTCGCCGTGGAGGTCTCGGCGGAGAAGGAGAGCCCGACCCTGTTGCGGTCCGTCACCGTGACGTACGACGTCGAACTGCCGCCGGGGGACACGGGAGAGGTCTTCGAGGCCGTCGCCGGACGGGTCCACGAACGGCACTGCACGGTGAGCCGGTCCCTGCAGCAGGGCACCGAGGTCAGGCTCGTGCTCGGCGAGTAACACGGGCGGGCGTAGCCCACCGGATGCAGGCCGAAAGTCAACCTGCGTATGACGACTTCATGACAAGCGGGCTTGTACTGTTGAAGCATGTCCTCGGGAGAGGACGAGAGACTTTTTCGATAAGGGCGCGGATGGGGGAACCGCGTCCGGAAAGCGGGGGACCCGCCGGTGCCTTTGGGGAGGGCATTCCTGGCGGAACCGCTTTGATCCGGAGCCGGGCAGTTGGGGGACTGCCCGGCTCCGGCATTTTCCGGCCCGGCCCGTCCGAAGGCCGATCCCTTCCCCGCGCGCCCCCGCTCAGCCCCTTCTCCGTGCACCCGTGCCCGGTCCCTCCCTCGCACGCCCCCGCTCGGTCCCTTCTCCGCACGCCGCCGGCCGTACCGGCAGGTCCGGCTCTCCACCTGTCGGTCCGGCCTGTCCGCCTCGGGTGCCGCCTTCCGCCGGCTGTGCCGGCTGCTCTCTCCTCCCCGTCCGGCCGGCCTCGTCCCGCCGGCCGCGCCTCGCCGCGCGGCGCTTTACTTTCATGAAGGAGCGCCTGCGGCGGATCGCCCCAGATGTGCGGCGTGGCCGACGTTGCCGCTGCACAAACAAGCCGACAGGTAGATCTTCCGCGTGTTATGTCCGGTTTACTTTGCTCCATCCTGACTCGTCCTGTAGTGTCCTATTCGTTGCCGCCGACCGGTGGCTGGATTGGACTTGGGGAGGAGATCACGGTGGGCGACCCCGCCCGGACCTCCGACCCAAGGCGCTTCGGATCCCACGTCTGACTCACGACGGCCTTCCGGCCGATCGCCATAGCTTCAGCGCACACGCCTCCGGGTGGTCGATCTGTCCCGCCCGGACACGTGGCCCGTCACCGCGACCCGCCGTACGGCGGGTCCCTTGATGACGCATGGCCATCCACTGTCGTCTCACGAAAGATCCCCAGCCTTGATGAAGACTCTGTCCGACCTGCGTGGCAAGCGACGGGTCACCGCCGTGGTCACGCTCGCCGGCGCCGCGGTGCTGGTCACGTCCCTCGTGGCCGCCGCCCCCGCGCC
Organism: Microbispora sp. H10670; assembly: GCF_014161385.1. Taxonomy (NCBI): domain Bacteria; kingdom Bacillati; phylum Actinomycetota; class Actinomycetes; order Streptosporangiales; family Streptosporangiaceae; genus Microbispora; species Microbispora sp. H10670. The sequence goes on from NZ_JABBWW010000010.1 coordinate 198,063, forward strand.
CGCGGAGCCGCCGGTCGGGGAAGCCGTCAACCTTTCCAGCATCGTCCCCATGCACGAGGAGGTCCTGTACGCGGGGGCCACCACGGGCTCGTACTTCTGGGACGACGCGTCGGGCCGCCAGGGAGACACCGGCATGCCGGCCATCGGCAAGCCGATGCAGAAGGGCCTCTTCGCCAGCCCGAGCTGGCCGCTCGGCACCGAGGGCTACATCATGTACAAGGGCCGGAAGGCCAAGTTCTTCATCGGCGACCGCGGCCCGGGCATCCCCTCCAACAGCGGCGTCATGCTGGACATCGACGGCAAGACCTTCGCCGAGCTCACCGGCACCACCTGGAACGAGAACACGCTGACCGTCAGCGGCGACGTCGGCCACATCCCGATCCAGTACGTCATCACGAGGTGGGGCGACGGGCCGGGCCTGCGCGGCGAGCCCGCTCCCTTCTCCAGCGGCGCGTGGCGGGGCTGACCGGCACGGGTGATCCCCGCATCCGGCGATGTGCGCGACCTGCGCGGGACTGCTATGGTTACGGACATCGCGGGCGCCGCTAGCTCAGTTGGTTAGAGCAGCTGACTCTTAATCAGCGGGTCCGGGGTTCGAGTCCCTGGCGGCGCACAACATGTGATCAGGCCCGGCATCCGGAACGGATGCCGGGCCTGATTCGTCCCGCGCTCCGGGTCGTTGTCCGCACGGGCCGCCCGGTTTGTCTAAGATGCGTATGGGGTGCCGGGAAGTCTGGTCGGCTGTCGCTGACCCGATCCCGGAAACGGAGCCTCATGAGCACGCCCCGCCGCACCCCTCTTTTCGGCCCCAGGTCCCGGACGGAGACCCGCCGGATCGCCGACATCCTGCGGCAGGAGACCATCGGCGGCGCGTTGCTGCTGGTCGCCGCGCTCGCGGCCCTCGTGTGGGCCAACTCGCCCTGGTCGGCCGGGTACGAGACGCTGCGGTCGGCCCGGGTGGGGCCCGAGGCGCTGCACCTCGACCTCAGCCTCGCGACCTGGGCCGCCGACGGGCTTCTGGCGATCTTCTTCTTCGTCGCCGGGCTGGAGTTGAAGCGCGAGTTCGTCGCGGGCGACCTGCGCGACCCCCGGCGGGCCGCGGTGCCGGTCGTGGCGGCGGCCGGCGGCGTGGTCGTGCCCGCGCTGCTCTACCTGCTGGTGAACACGCCGCTCAACCCGCTGACCGACCCCGGCGCGGACGGCGCGCTGCGGGGCTGGGCGGTGCCGACCGCCACCGACATCGCCTTCGCGCTGGCCGTGCTCGCCGTGGTGGGCAGGAACCTCCCGTCGGCCCTGCGCACGTTCCTCCTCACCCTCGCGGTCGTCGACGACCTGCTCGCCATCGCGATCATCGCGGTGTTCTACACCACGCACCTCGCGCCGCTTCCGCTGCTCGCGGCTCTGCTCCCGCTGGGCCTGTTCGCCGTGCTCGTACGGCGCGGGGTGCGCGCGTGGTGGCTGCTGGCGCCGCTCGCCGCGGTCACCTGGGCCCTGGTCCACGCCTCGGGCGTACACGCCACGGTGGCCGGCGTGCTGCTCGCCTTCACCGTCCCGGTCCTCCGGGCCCCTGGGAAGGGTCCGGCGGAGGGCTCCGGGGAAGGTACGGCGGAGGGCGCGGGCCCGGCCGAGCACTTCGAGCACCGGTTCCGGCCGCTCTCCGCCGGAGTGGCGGTGCCGCTGTTCGCCTTCCTCTCGGCCGGGGTGGCGTTCGGCGGGCCCGGGGGCCTGCCGGGACTGCTCACCGACGGCGTGCCTCTCGGCGTCGTCGCGGGGCTCGTCGCCGGCAAACCGCTGGGCATCACGGCGGCCACCTGGCTCGTCGCGCGGTTCACCCGGGCCGGCATCGACGAGGGCCTGGCCTGGGTGGACATCGTGGGGGTGGCGGTCCTGTCCGGCATCGGGTTCACGGTGTCGCTGCTCATCGGCGAGCTCGCGTTCGGCGCCGGATCCACCAGGGACGGCCAGGTCAAGGTCGCGGTGCTGACCGGGTCGCTGGTCGCGGCGCTGCTGGCCACGGTGATCCTGCGCCTGCGGGACCGCGTCTACCGCCGTCTCGCCGAAACCGAAGCCGACTCCCAAGCCGACGCCGAAGCCGAAGCGCGGGCCGCCGCCCCGCCCACCACGTGACGGCCCACCACGTGACGGCTCGCCGGGTGACGGCTCGCCGGGTGACGGCTCACCAGGTGACGGGTAGCGCGTCGAGCCCTCCGGTCAGCCTGCCGGTCCGCGCCTCCAGCTCCTCGTACGGCACGGCGAGCGCGAGCGAGGGGAAGCGCGCGAACAGGGCGCCGAAGACGGCGTTGAGCTCGATCCGCGCCAGGCCCGCTCCCAGGCAGTGGTGCGGGCCGTGGCCGAAGCCGATGTGCGGCCGCGGATCACGCCTGCGGATGTCGAATCTCTCGGGGTCGGGGTAGACGCGCTCGTCCCTGTTGGCCGCGTGGATCGCCAGCGCCACCAGCTCACCCCTCCGGATGCGCACCCCGCCGACCTCGACGTCGTCGTGCGCGTAACGGATCAGGCCGTGCTGGCTCGGCGCGCCGAACCGCATGATCTCCTCGACGGCGGCGTCGAGGAGGGAGGGATCGCGCAGCAGCGCGTCGCGCTCGGCGGGATTGCGCAGGAACAGCAGGGTGCCGTAGTCGATCTGGTTGACCGTGGTCTCGTGGCCGGCGAACAGCAGGCCGCCCGCGATCCTCGCGATGTCCTCCTCGGGCAGCGAGGCGTTCGCGAGGTCGGTGTAGACGTCCTCGCCGGGGTTCTCGCGCTTGGCCTTCACGATCTCGTAGGTGTAGGCGTTCAGCTCCATCTGCGCGTCCGCGGACCGGGCGAGATCGGTGAGGTCGGTCATCGCCTCGGCCACCGCCCGGAACCTGTCCCTGTCCTCGTACGGCACGCCGAGAAGCTCGCAGATCACCTGGATGGGGAGCGGAAGCGACAGCCCCGCGTGCAGGTCCGCCGGCGGGCCCTGCTCGGCGAGCCCGTCGAGGAGGTTCCCGACGAGCGCCCGCACGCCGTCCGACAGGGCGCGCATGCGCCGGGCCGAGAACGCGGGGGACAGCAGGCGCCGCATCTCCTTGTGGATGATCCGCTCGGTGGCGTAGTCGCCGGTCGGGCCGCCGAGCAGGACGTTGTTGGACAGCCGGGCCGCCGTCGCGGGAGCGGGGTGCGAGCGGCCGAACCGGTCGTCGCCGAAGACCTGCCGGATCTCGTCATAGCCCGTGACGAGCCATGCCTCGTCCCCGACAGGGGTTCTGACCCTGGTGATCGGCGCGCTGGCGCGCAGCTCCCCGAAATATGGAGAGATATCCAGTATGTCCGGCCGATCGAACGGCAGTCGTGGCAGTTCGGGCATGGGCGGTCTTCCCTTCGGCCTAGGCGTGAACCACTCGAATCTCCCCCCTGACCGCCTGGCTGACAAGGTAGTAAAACCATGTCCGGTGTGACAGGAGAGCGGACGTTTGCCTCCTGCCACCGTCCCGTTCCTCCGGGTTCCGGCGTGGATCGTCAGGGTCGCGCCCGGGCGAGGCATGGGACGGATGGGGTTGGAGGAACGGGGATCAGGTGGTGGTGAAGTCACCGCAGCCCCGGGGGAGATCTTCACCCGGGCCGCGGTGGCGGGCCCTCCGGATGGGGGAGATGGCCTCTCACTACCAATCGTGTCCGGACGAGCACATCGTTGTGTCCCGGCACCGAGCCTGGAGGTGGTGACGAGTGCGGTTCTCCGCCGAGGACGCTGCGTACAGACAACTGAGCAGCGAGTACGCCGGCCGCTGGTCGGTCTGGAGAAGCGACGCCGGCCGCTGGTACGCGACCCGCATGACGCGGTCGCTGTCCAGGATCGAGATGGACCGGGGGCTGATCATGACCGCCTGCGGGGAGAGCGCGGACGAGCTGCGCGCGCTTCTCATGGTCCAGGAAGGCCTGGCGGGCCAGCCGCTCCCCTCCTCCTGACAGCCGTGAGAGCCGTGACGGCCGGGCGGGGTGCGGGCCGGGCGTAGGGCAGGGTGCGGGCGGGCGTGGGTCCGGTGGGATTAGTGGGAAAACGGGGGGGGAAGATCGGTTTCATGACAGAACCGGTGGTCCGCCGACCCGTCCCCCCGACCGGTACGCAGCACGTCATCGCCGCGCACGGCTACCGGGCGGTCGTCACCGAGGTGGGCGCGGGCCTGCGTGCCCTCACGTTCCAGGACCGGCCCCTCGTCATGTCGTACCCGGAGGGTAAGTCCCCCGTGGGCGGCGCCGGCCAACTGCTGCTCCCGTGGCCGAACCGGGTCAGGAACGGCCGGTACGAGGTCGACGGCGAGACGCGGCAGCTCGCGATCACCGAGCCGCGGACCGGCAACGCCGCGCACGGCTTCACCCGCCTGCTGCCCTGGACGGTCCTCGACGCCGGCGAGACCTCGGTCCGCCTCGGGCTGCGGCTGTTCCCCCAGCCCGGTTATCCGCACGTGCTCGACCTCACGGCGTCGTACGCGCTGGGTGGGGCGGGCCTGGAGGTCGAGGTGTCGGCGGTCAACGTGGGGGAGGGCGTCGCGCCGTACGGCATGGGCGCGCATCCCTACCTGACGCTCGGCGAGGAGGCCGTGGAAACCGGGCATGACGCAGGGCATGACTCCGGGCACGGCACGGGCCATGACTCCGTGCACGGCACGGTGGACGACGCGGTGCTGGAACTGCCCGCGGCCGAGTGGGCGCCCGTGGACGAGCAGCAGATCCCGGTCGGCCGCCGGACGGTCGAGGGCACCGAGTACGACTTCCGGGCGGGACGCCGCGTCGGCGGCACCGTGCTCGACACGCCCTTCACGAACCTGGAGCGCGACGCCGGCGGCCTGGTGCGGGCACGGCTGAGGACCGCGGACGGCTCCCGGGGCGTGGAGCTGTGGGGCGGGCCGGGCATCGAGTGGCTCCAGGTCTTCACGGGCGACACGCTCGCCGCGCCGTACCGGCGCTCGGGGGTCGCGGTCGAGCCGATGAGCTGCCCGCCGAACGCCTTCGCGAGCGGGGAGTGCCTGGTGCGCCTGGCCCCGGGCGAGCGGGCCACCCACCGGTGGGGGATCACCGCCCTGTCCTTGGCCGGAGCCTGACCGGCCGGCCGGAGCGGGCACGACACGGCGCGGCGGGATTCCGGTCCGCGCCAAACGGAAGAGACGGAAGTGGCTGATTTCAGCTACTTTCATGACCACTCCCGAGGCCGGCGCGGACACCGGCGCGGCGGCCGGTCGCCCCGCGCTCCCGTGATCGGCACCCCTAGCTGCGGCGACGGCGCCGGAAGGCCGGTCACGCCGCCGTCGCGATCTCCGCACGCATCACAGATCGGGCATTGACCGGAAACAATCTTGTTTCTTTGAATTCACACGACCACGTTGTGTCCCGTATCTTGAGTCGTGGGAGCGCTCCCATAGCCTTAAGGAGGCGCGCGTGTCTCTCCCCTTCGGTGCGGCGCCGGTTGACCCGGCCCCCGTCTGGACCGCCGAGTGCCTCCTGCCCGCCGTCGGCGCGAGTGTCGCGACCGCGCGCTCCCTCGTCCGTCGTGAGCTCGGCCGATGGGGCCTGGACACCCTTGTCGACGACTGCTGTCTGATCGTGAGCGAGCTCGCCTCCAACGTCGTGCGGCACGGCGGCAACGTCTTCACTCTCCGGCTCGGCAGCAACGGCTGCTGGGTGTACGGCGAGGTGTTCGACCAGGGCGACGGAGTGCCGTGCCAGCGTGACGCCGACCCGGAGTCGGTGAGCGGCCGGGGGCTGCTCATCGTGGACGAGCTCGCCGACGACTGGGGCGTGGCCGCCGCGGGCCGGGGCGGTAAGACCGTCTGGTTCCTGGCCGGGACGGGCAGCCGGTCGCTGCTGCCCGTCGTTCCGCACCAGTCACGCATCGCCGTCTGCTGACCCCGGACGCCCAGCCGTCCGCCTCGCCGTCCCTCTCACCGTTTCTCGGACGCTCCGGAGATCCGCGCCCCGTCCAGATGGGCCAGCACGGCGTTCGCGATCTCCTCGGGCGTGTGCGCGGCGGGGTCCAGGGTCAGGTCCGCCACCTCCTGGAAGCCCGGCAGCCGCAGGTCGCGCTGCTCGGTCAGCATGCGCACCAGGTCGGGCTTGAAATGCGGCCGGTGGGGGCTCGACTTCATCCGCTCGGCGAGGACCTCGGGCGGGCCGTCGAGGAACACCACGAAGGCGGGGGCCAGAGCGTTGCGCGTCTCGGGGTCCTCGACCGTGCTGGCCGCGGCGGCGATCACCGGGGACCGGTCGTCCGTCAGCGCGTCCCGCAGCACCAGCGCCTCGCGCGCGTGCAGCTCGTCGGGGCCCAGATCCGCCGCGATCATCGCGGCGGTCGTGCCGTACCTGGCTTCGAGATCGGCGTCGCTGTCGCGCATGGGGCGGTCGAGGGCGGCGGCGAGCAGCCGTGCGACGGTGCTTTTGCCCGCGCCCATGAGTCCCATGACCACGACGGGGGTATCGGTCATGTTCGCCATGCTGCCCCATACGCCCACCGGCATGCGACGTTTGGAATCCGTGGAGGGGATAGAGCACAAGGCGAAGGAGGAAGCCATGACCATCGCCGGAAGCATCATCCTCATCATGTTGGGGGCCATCCTCACCTGGGCGGTCGACTTCACGATCGCGGGTCTCGACATCCAGGTCATCGGAGTGATCCTGATGGTGGGCGGCCTGGCCGGGCTGCTCTTCGGGATCTGGCGCATGACGACGCTGCGCCGCCGGACCACCGTCACCGCCGCCGCCCCCCTCGACGCCACCACCACCCGCCGTCAGGTGTACGAGGAGCGGCGCTACGACGACCCCATCTGATCCCCCCGCCCGACTTCTGAGGTCTGAAGGGAGGCATGGACATGCCGGGACGTAAGGAACTGCCCTCGACCCTGGAGCGCTCGCCCAAGGAGGCCCAGGAGACCTGGATCAAGGCGCACGACTCCGCCGTCGAGACGTACGGCGAGGGCGAGCGCGCCCACCGCACGGCGTTCTCCGCGCTCAAGCACTCCTTCGAGAAGGTGGGCGACCACTGGGAGAAGAAGAAGAGGCGCGGGCCGTCGGACGAGCAGGCGAGGAAGAGCACGCCGAAGCAGGGCGAGACCGCCGAGGGCGTCGACGCCAACGCGTCCAAGCAGCACCTGTACGACGTCGCCAGCCGACTCGGCATCCCGGGCCGCTCCAAGATGACCAAGGACGAGCTGGTCGACGCCATCAAGAAGGCCAACCGCAGGGCGACCGCCAAGGCCCGCTGACAGCGCCGCGGACCAGCCCGTTCAACGATGAACACGGAAACCGCGCCGCCGGACCGCCCTCAGGGGCCACGGTCCGGCGGCGCTTCCACGTGTGACGGGCGTCAGGGGAGCATGGCGAGGACGGCCTCGCGGATGGCGGTCCTGTCGATGCCGGCGTCCCGGAGCTGTTCCGCGGAGCCCGCGCTTCCGGGCATCCGCGCCACGGCCAGCTTGCGCACCGGCACCGGGTTCTCCGCGAGCGCCGAGAGCACGGCGTCGCCCAGCCCGCCCTCCGGCCAGTGGTCCTCCACCGTGACGACCCTGCCCGTGGCGGAGGCCATCGCGACCAGTTCGGGCGAGTCGAGCGGCTTGACGGAGTAGGCGTCGATGACGGTGACGGAGACGCCGTCCCCGGCGAGCAGGTCGGCGGCGGCCAGGGCCTCGTGCACGGTGACGCCCGCGGCCACGATCGTCGCCTGGCCGCCGGTCCGCAGGACCTTGCACCCGCCCACCGGGAACTCCTCGTCCGGCCCGTAGATCACCGGGGTCTCGCCCCTGGTGGTGCGGAGATAGCGGATGCCCTCCAGGCCGGCCATGTCCGCGACCAGCCGGGCCGTCTGGTTCGCGTCGCACGGATACAGCACGGTGCTGCCGTGCACCGCGCGGAAGGCCGCGAGGTCCTCCAGGCCCATCTGGGAGGGGCCGTCCTCGCCGATGGACACGCCGCCGTGCGAGCCGACGAGGCAGAGCCCGGCCCGGCTCACCGCGGCCATCCGGACGAAGTCGTACGCCCTGGTCAGGAAGGCGGCGAACGTCGCGACGTACGGGGTCCAGCCGCGCGCCTGCATGCCCGTCGCGGCGGCCACCATCTGCTGCTCGGCGATGTAGAACTCGAAGAAGCGCTCCGGATGCGCTTCGGCGAACGTCTCCAGCTTCGTCGAGTCGGCCACCTCGCCGTCGAGCGCGACCACGTCGCCCCGGGCCGTGCCGAGCGCGGCCAGGGCCTCGCCGAAGGCGGTCCGCGTGGCCACCTCCTCGCCCAGCTCGTACTTGGGCAGGACGAGCGGTCCGTCGGCGTACCGGTACGGCACGCCCTGGGAGGCGGGCGGGGTCATCGGCACGGTCAGCGAGCGGGGGCCGCCGAGCTCGCCGAGCGCCTGCTCGGCGTCGGCCAGCGGCTTGCCGTGCTTGCCCTCGCGGTCCTCGACCGCCGACACCCCGCGGCCCTTGCAGGTCCTGGCGATGATCGCGGTCGGGCGGCGCCGGGTGGCCCGGGCGTCCGCGAGGGCGAAGTCGATCTGGCCGGGGTCGTGGCCGTCGATCTCGATGGTGTGCCAGCCGAAGGCGCCGAGCCTGGCGGCGTACGCGGCGAGGTCCCAGCCGTGCCGGGTGGGGCCGCGCTGGCCGAGCCGGTTCACGTCGACGATCACCGTGAGGTTGTTCAGTCCCTCGTGCCCGGCGTGCTCGAAGGCCTCCCACATCGATCCCTCGGCGAGCTCGCTGTCGCCGCACAGCACCCACACGTGGTTCGGCAGCCGGTCCAGCCGCCGCGCCGCCAGCGCGAGCCCCACGCCGACGGGCAGGCCGAATCCCAGCGAACCGGTGGCCACGTCGACGAACGGCACATCCGGCGTCGGATGCCCCTCCAGACGGCTGCCGCGCCTGCGGAAGGTCAGCAGTTCCTCGTCGGACACGACGCCCATGGCCTTGAGCATGGCGTAGAGGAGAGGGGAGGCGTGCCCCTTGGAGAAGACCAGGTGGTCGTTGGCCGGGTCGGCCGGGTTCTCGACGTCCACGCGGAGCTGCCGCGCGAGCAGTACGGCCATCAGCTCGGCCGCCGACATCGAGGACGTCGGGTGCCCCGAGCCGGCGGCAGCGGCGGCCCGCACCGAGTCCACCCGGAGCTGGGCCGCGAGTTCGCACAGGAACCGGTAGTCAAGCTCGTCCATCGTCCTCGACTACCCGGGTACGCCCCTTCGTATCGCCAGAAATGGGGCGTACCCGATAAATCAGTGTTTTCTTGTCAGTTACGGCTCTGCGGTCAGCGGCGGCGCAGCCCGATACCGGCGACGGCGACGGCGGCGGCGGCGGCCCCGAGGGCGGCGGCGACGACCAGGCCGCGGTGCTGCGACATCCACAGCTGCGCGCTCCGGCCGTGCGAACGCCGGTCGAAACCGCCGTGCGCGCCGTAGTCCTTGTCCTCGTCGGCCGGCTCCCACAGGTTGGAGACGCCGGTCGGCGCCTTCTCGGTGGTGAGCTGCGACTTGACGCCGGTCCTGGCGAGGTAGCGGTCGAGCAGGGCGGGCACCGCCCGCTGCCCCATGATCGTGGCCGCGGTCATCCCGCCGACCCAGTACTCCTTCCGCTCCGGGTGCTCGGCGGCGTGGACGATCGCCCGCGCCGCCACCTCCGGCTGGTAGATCGGCGGCACCGGCTGGGCGTGGCGCCGCATCCGGTTCAGCCCCCAGTCGAACTGCGGGGTGTTCAGGGCCGGCAGCTGCACCATCGTGATCTTCACGCCGGAGTCCTCGGCGAGCAGCTCCGTCCGCACCGACTCGGTGAAGCCGCTGATGGCGTGCTTGGCCCCGCAGTACGCCGACTGCAGCGGGATCGACCGGTAGGCCAGGGCCGAGCCCGCCTGCACGATCGCGCCCTTGTCCCGTGGTTTCATCAGCTCCAGGGCCACGCGGGTGCCCCACACGTAGCCGAGATAGGTCACCTTGGTCTCACGTTCGTACTCCTCCGGGGTGATCTGGAGGAACGGCGCGAAGACCGTCGTGAACGCGATGTTGATCCAGACGTCGATCGGCCCGAGCTCGGCCTCGGCCTGCTGGGCGGCCGTGCGGACCTGGTCGTAGTCGGAGACGTCCGCGGCGAAGACCTTGGCGGTCCCGCCCTCGGCTCCGACGTCGACGGCGGCGCCCGCCAGGCCCGCCTCCCCGCGTGCCACGAGGGCGACCTTCGCGCCCTCGGCTCCGAGCTGCCTGACCACGGCGCGGCCCACCCCGCCGCTCGCCCCGGTCACCACCACGACCTTGCCCCGCAGGCTCACCTCGTCATCCTCTCGATTGCGGCCCGCCGCCGAGTCTCTTCTGCCTGCGCACGGCGAGGAGCATGGCGGTCCCGACGACCGCCATGATCGCCAGGACGACCCCCGTCAGCCACCACAGGCGGCCGACGAAGGAGAGCACCAGTACGGCGAAGCAGAAGACCAGAGCGAACGACCCGATGCGGACGTAGATAACGTCCATCGGGGTCGCCTCGACCATGGGCTTTCCGGTCGGCGAACGTTGTTCTTCGGTCATGAACGGCCCCCTACCCTCGAATCCGGTTCACTATCGCGGTCGTCGACCTGTCCGGGACGTACCCGAGCACCCGCACCTCGCCGCCGAGCTCCCTGACCAGGTCGGCCTCGGGCAGCAGGTCAGGGTGGTAGTCGCCGCCCTTGACGTACACGTCCGGCCGGACCATCCGCAGCAGCTCGACCGGGCTGTCCTCGTCGAAGACGGTGATGTAGTCGACGCAGCCCATCGCGGCGAGCACCGCGACCCGGTCCTCGCAGCGGTTGATCGGCCGTCCCGGCCCCTTCAGCCGGGCCACCCCGGCGTCGCCGTTGACCGCCACGACCAGCACGTCGCCGAGCCGGGCGGCCTCCTCCAGGCAGGCCACGTGGCCGCGGTGCAGGACGTCGAAGCAGCCGTTGGTGAACACGACGCGCCTGCCCTCGGCGCGGTCGCGCTCCAGGCAGGCGGCCAGCCGCCCGGGCGGTAGCGCGACGTCGGGGCGCAGCGCCTGCACCAGGTCCTCGCGGGTGCACACGGCGGTGCCCGGGCGGCGCACCACCACGCTCGCCGCGGCCTGCGCGATGTCGGCGGCCCGCTCCGGCCCGGCGCCGGCCGCGAGGCTCAGGGAGAACGCGGCGGTGAACGTGTCGCCCGCGCCGATGCTCATCGTGTCGGGCGCGGGGCTCGCGAAGGTGCGATGCGGCTCCCGGCCGCGCCGGTGCAGGAGCGTGCCCTGGCCGTCCAGGGTGGTGACCACCAGTTCCGCGCCGGTGGCCTCGACGATCTCCTCCGACCGCGCGGACAGGAAGGCGACCCGGTCGTGGTCACCGCCCTCGCCGAGCAGCCGCACGATCTCGGCGTAGTTGGGCAGCACGGCCTTCGGGTGGCACTCCCGCCAGGCCGCCACATCGTGGGCGTCCACCACGAGGACCGGTGCCCCCCGGGAGCCCGCGTTCCGGTCGGCGCTGAGCTCGCACAGCAGCCGGCGTACGGCCGGGGTGCAGACGCCGCCGCCGTAGTCGCAGGCGACGATGACGTCCGCGTGCGCCGCCAGCCGGGTGATCTCGTCGATGAGCTCGCGTTCCGCCGCCTCGGGCAGCGGCGCGTCGTCCTCCTCGTCGTACCGGGCCACGATCTGGCCGTCCGTCAGCACCCGGCGCTTGACGGGCGTCCGCAGGCTCCGCACGATGACCAGACCCTCGATGTCGAGCCGTCCCAGGGTCGCGTTGAGCGTCGCCCCCGCGGGGTCGGCGCCGGTGACGCCGACCATATGCACCCGCGCGCCGAGCGCGGCGAGGTTCACGGCCGTGTTGGCGGCGCCGCCCGGCTGGTCCTCGATCCGTTCGATGGTCACGACCGGGACCGGAGCCTCCTGGGCCATTCGCTTGGTGCGCCCCCGCAGCCACGAGTCGAGCATCACGTCCCCGACGACGACGGCTGTGACTTCACCGAAGCGGTTGAGCGTCTCTTCCGTCATACCAGGGCGGCTACCCCGGCGGACGCAGGGAAAACAACAGTCACGCCAGGCGCGCCCGCCCGGTTTGGCGGGCCGGCACGGGGGTAACCGGGAGCAGACCGCTCCACACGAGCGCCCCGCCGGTGGTCAGCCGGCGGGCCGGACGGAATGGGGGGTGTCCGATGGACGAGAGGACGCGGGCAACCAGAGGTTCGTGCCCATGAGCGCGTTGCTCGTCGAAGGCGTCGAGCGGATCGCCGTCCTGCGGGCCAACGCGCTCGGCGACCTGCTGCTGGCCCTGCCCGCGATCGGGGCGCTGCGCCGGGCCTACCCGGCTGCGAAGATCACCCTGCTGGGCCGTGAGTGGCACGCGAAGTTCCTGCGGGGCCGCCCCGGCCCGGTGGACGAGGTCGTGCCCCTGCCGCCCATCTCCGGCGTCTCCTCCCCGGCGGACGGGTCCGCCGCCCCCGAGGAGCTGTACGAGCACCTGCGCGAGCGCAGGTTCGACCTGGCCGTCCAGATGCACGGCGGCGGGCGCAACTCCAACCCGTTCATCCGCCGCCTCGGCGCGCGGTTGACCGCCGGGCTGCGCACCCCCGACGCCGAACCGCTCGACCGCTGGGTGCCGTACGTCCACTACCAGCACGAGACGCTGCGCTACCTGGAGGTCGCGGGCCTGCTCGGCGCGGCGACCAGCGAGATCGAACCGAGGGTCGAGGTCGTCAGGGAGGACTGGGCCGAGCTCAACCGCGTGCTGGGCAAGGTGCCGCGCGGCCTGGTGGCGATCCATCCCGGCGCGCGCGACCGGCGCAGGCGCTGGCCCCCGGAGCGGTTCGCGGAGGTCGCCGACCGGCTCGGCCGGCCGGTGGTGGTGACGGGCGTCGAGGAGGAGCGCGACCTCGTCGAGAAGGTCGTCGCCCAGATGCAGGCCCCGGCGAGAGCCGTGATCGGGGAGCTGTCACTCGGCGGCCTCACCGCGTTGTACGCCGCCTGCGACCTGCTCGTCTCCAACGACACCGGGCCACGGCACCTGGCCGCGGCGACCGGCACGCCCACGGTCGGCGTCTACTGGTGCGGCAACATGATCAACTGGGGGCCGCTGAGCAGGGGCCACAACCGGCCGCTCATCTCCTGGACGTCGCGCTGCCCCGTCTGCGGCGCGGGCGCGACCAAGGACGGCATGCGGGAGTGCGGCCACCGGGACGTCTCCTGGGTCGCCGACGTCGGCGTCGACGACGTGCTCGAACAGGCCTGGGACCTGCTGCGATGAGCACGGCCGCGGCCGAGGTGTTCCAGGCGAAGCCCGTCGAGCTGCGGCCGAGCGATCCGGCCGAGCCGGGCATCAGGCGCCGCCGCCGGGGGCGCGGGTTCAGCTACACCTGGGCCTCCGGCCGGCCCGTGCGCGACCGCGCCGCGCTGCTCCGGATCAGGGCCCTCGCGATACCGCCGGCCTGGACCGACGTCTGGATCTGCGCCCATCCGAACGGCCACCTGCAGGCGGTGGGGACCGACTCCGCCGGCCGGCGCCAGTACCGCTACCACGACGAGTGGCGAAGGCGGCAGGACGAGGCCAAGTTCGACCACGTGCTGGAGATCGCCGAACGCCTCCCCGCGTTCCGGGAACGGGTCGCGCGGGACCTGCGCGGCGAGGGGCTGGGCCGCGAACGGGTGCTGGCCACGGCCGCCCGGATGCTCGACATCGGCTTCTTCCGGGTCGGCGGCGAGGAGTACACCGACTCCTACGGCCTGGCCACGCTCAGGACCTCGCACGTGAAGTGCGGCGACGGCAGGGTCGTGTGCCGCTATCTCGCCAAGGGCCGCAAGGAGCGGGAGCAGGTGCTCGCCGACGCCGAGGTCTGCGAGGTGCTGACCGCGCTGTCGAAGGGACACCGCGGCGAACTGCTGCGGTACCGCGCCGACGAGGGGGCCGACGAGGGGGCCGACGAGGGGGCCGACGAGGGGGCCGACGAGAGCACCGGCGAGGGGGCCGGCGAGACGGGGGAGGGGGCGTGGGTGGACGTGCGCAGCTCCGACATCAACACCTATCTCAGGGACGCCTTCGGGTCCGACGTCTCGGCCAAGGACTTCCGCACCTGGCACGCCACCGTGCTCGCGGCCGTCGGGCTCGCCGTCTCCCGGCCGGTGCGCAGCGGCGCCGGCCGCAAGCGCGCGGTGTCCCGGGTGATGAAGGAGGTGTCGGAGTATCTCGGCAACACCCCGTCGGTGTGCCGCGCCTCCTACGTGGACCCGCGTCTCGTCGCGCTGTACGAGAAGGGCCGGACCATCCCCCTCGAACGGCTGGCCGAGGACGCCGAAGGCGGGCTCGCCACGCACGGACCGGTCGAGCAGGCCGTCATCGCCCTCCTGCGGCAGGCGCCGTCCCGGCGGTCGGCACAGCGGTCGGCACGGCGCCGGCACCACAAGGACCGCCGGGCCGCCTGACCCCCTGTCACTCCAAGAGGCCGCCTCGAACGGCCACCTCCACCGTGCTCTCCAGAGCCGCCTCGCACGCGCGAGGCGGCACGTCGAGAGGGGAGGCGGTCAGCGCACCCCCGCCCCGAGGGCCTGCACCGCGGCGTCGATCACCTGGGTCGCCGAGATCGCCCCGGCGTCGCCGACCTCGTGCAGCAGCGGGTGCCGGCGGCCGTCCGGAGGCGACACCAGCACCGAGGGCGTCCGGTAGGCCGCCGCGAGCCGCGTCAGCGCGACGTCGCCGCTGATCACCAGGCGGGCCCCGGCGACCAGCGCGCACAACTGCCGCAGCGACGTGCGGCCGGCCAGCACGATCTGCGGCGGCAGCACCGCCCGGGTCGCCACGAGCAGCGCCATCGGCCGCTCGCGCAGGCTCCCGGTGATCACGACGGGCAGGCCGTCGTCCGCCAGCGTCCGCGCCACCTTGGCGAAGCGCTCCGCGGGCCAGCGCAGCGACGTGCCGCCTGCTCCCGGGTGGATCACGACCGCCCCCGGCGCCGGGCTGGCCGTCAGGGGCGTGGGCAGCGTCGTGTCCTCCGGGTCGGCCGGCACGCCGTACCACCGCAGCAGGCGGCACCAGCGCAGCACCTCGTGCTCGCCCGGTTGCCACCACGGCCCCCTGACCCAGGGCACGTCCCGGTTGGCGTACGCCCACAGGCGGTCGACGCCCCTGCCCTCGTGCCGCAGGTTCAGCAGGACGTGGTGGCTGCGCGGCCCCCGGCCGTGCAGGTTCACGGCGAGGTCCGGCAGGAGCGGGGGATGCCCGGCGTCCTCCTCGCCGGGGCCGGGCCACGACAGCGGCGCGAGCCCGCGGGCGGGCAGGATGCGGTCCACCGCGCCGGTGAGCGCCGCCAGTTCGCTCAGCTCCGGCGGGCACGCGAGGACGACGCGCAGCCCGTGCCGGCGCAGGGCGCGCAGCGCCGGTACGACGGTGAGCAAGCCGCCGATGCCGTCGGAGCGCAGCACGAGAGCCGTGGACGTCACCGGCTCACCTCCGGGGGGCGACGCCGCTCACGACGCGCTCCGGTCGAGGTGGCGGGCGGGCAGCACCTGGTCGTAGGCGGCCAGGGTCTCGCCGGCGATCCGGCCCCAGTTGTACCTGACCCGGGCCCGGTCCGCCCCGGCGATGCCGTACGCCGTGCGCCGCACCGGGTCGTCGATCAGCCGGCGCAGCGCCCTGGCCAGCACGGCGGGGCGGCGGGGCGGGACGAGGACGCCGGTCACGTTGTTGACGACGGTCTCCCGCTGCCCGCCGACGGCCGAGGCGACGACCGGGACGCCGCAGGCCATCGCCTCCAGCGCCACCATGCCGAACGGCTCGTACCACGGGACGGAGACGACCGCGGTGGCCGAGCGCATCAGCGCGGGGAGCCTGTCGCGCTCGACGCGGCCGAGGAAGCGCACCCGGTCGGACACCCCCGCCTGGGCCGCGAGCCAGCGCAGCCGGGTCACCTCGGGGTCGCGGTGCAGTTCGGCCGCCGGGGGGCCGCCCGCGACGACCAGTTCGGCGTCCCTCAGGTACTGCAGGGCGAGGATCGTGGTCTCCACGCCCTTGCGCGGCACCAGCCGGCCCACCGACAGCAGGCGCGGGCGGCCCGGCCGCTCCAGCGGCCGTACGTGGGGATTGAAGGCGGTCACGTCCACCCCGCAGGGAACCACCCGCGCGGTCCGGCGCGGCACCCGCAGGCGGATCAGCTCGTCCACCTCGTCGCCGCAGGTCGCGATGACGGCGTCCACGCGCCGCCCGATCTCGGCCTCGGCCTCCACGCGGTCGCGCGGGCTGGTGTCGGCCGGGCCCTGGTGGCGCCGCTTGACGCTGCCGAGAGCGTGGTAGGTGTGCACGACGGGAATCCGCAGCTTCTCCGCCGCCGCGAGCGCGGCCAGGCCGCTCATCCAGAAGTGGCTGTGCACGACGTCGGGCCGGTCGAACAGCCACCGGTCGTGCAGCCACTTCCCGAAGTGGGGGATCCAGGGAAGGATCTCGTCCTTGGGGATCTCGGAGGCGGGGCCCGCGGGGACGTGGACGACGTCCACACCGGGGGCGAAGGCGACGGTTTCCGCGAGGTCCTCACGGTCCTTGCGCGTGTAGACGGTGACCTCGTGGCCGGCTCGGGCGAGTTCGCGGGCGAGCGCGGCGACGTGCACGTTCTGGCCGCCCGCGTCGACGCCGCCGAGCGTGGCGAGTGGGCTGGCATGCTCCGAGACCATGGCGATCTTCACTGGGGGTTCCTCCATGAGCGGCAGTGGCGGGTACCCGGCTCGGGAGTCAGGGAGTCCAGGTGAACGGGCCCGGCGACCGGGGGCGCCTCAGGAGCCGGTCGTGTACGGCGGGCCGTTGCGGGCGAGGGGCGGAGGGCGGGCCCGGGGCCCGTGAGCGGCAGGGCGCGCGCCGCGGGGGCGTCGCCGGGGGCGGCCGTCAGGGGGGAGGCCGCGGCGTGGGAGCCGTCGGAGAGGAGGGGGAGACAGGTGCCGACGCCGATGTGTTCCGTGCCCGCGGCGGTTCTTTCAGGGCGGGGGGAAGACCGGTCGCACGTTCCCAAGACGCTCCTCCAACATGGCATGCTCACGCCAAGGAGGTACCTGCGTCTTAGGCACCAGGAATATCACTAACCATAACCCCCTAGGAGCCCGCCAAACCAGGGTTTTCGCCGGGAAAGGCCAGTGGTTTCGCCAGGGAAGCTCCGGGCAGCGCTCATCTAAAAGGCCTAGGGGGTTCAGAGATGGAGACGCCGCACTATGTCGCGGCCCGCGTGCAGCGGGCTCTCGCGGAAGACGATCGGACCACCGAGCTGGGCATCCGGGTCGACGTGCGGGGAGAACAGGTCTACCTGCGCGGGCAGGTGTCCTGTGACGAGCGGCGGCACCAGATCGAGAACGTCGCCCGCGAAGCGGCTCCGGGCCTGCACGTACACAACGAGATCACTCTGGTGGAAGTGCGGGAGCCGGGAGAGGAGGAACACCTGTGACGGAGTTGCGCATCGCCGCCGTAGCGGACATCCACCTGGGCGAGGACCTGCGCGGCCACTATCGCAAGAAGATCGAGGGCATCGAGCGCCGCGCCGACGTGCTGCTCGTGGGGGGCGACCTCACCAGGCACGGCACGATCGCCGAAGGCCGGGTGGTCGCCGAGGAACTGAGCGGCCTGCCCATTCCGGTCGTCGCCGTGCTCGGCAACCACGACTACCACTCCGACCACAACCAGGAGATCATCGATCTCCTGCGGGACGCGGGCATCACCGTGCTGGACGACGAGGGCACCGTGGTCCCCGTCGACGGCGTACGGCTGGGAGTGGCCGGCGGCAAGGGCTTCGGCGGCGGCTTCGCCGGGAAGTGCGCCAGCGAGTTCGGGGAGCCGGAGACGAAGGCGTTCGTCCGGCACACCAAGGACATCGCCGAAAGGTGGCGGCGGGCGCTGAAGGAACTGGACGCCGACCACAAGATCGTGCTCAGCCACTACTCCCCGGTCAAGGACACGCTGATGGGCGAGCCTCCGGAGATCTATCCGTTCCTCGGCAGCTACATGCTGGCCGAGGCGGCGGACGCGGAGGGCGCCGACCTGTTCATCCACGGGCACGCGCACGCGGGCACGGAGAAGGGCGTCACCCCCGGCGGCATTCGGGTGCGCAACGTGGCCCTGCCGGTCATCAAGCACGCCTACACCGTCTACTGCCTCAACGGCGACGACTGCTGAGCGGCCGCTGCCGCGTGACCGCCGGGCGAGCGGACGACGCGCCCCGGCGGGCGTCCGCCGGATACGGAACGGCGACCGGTTGTCAGAACCGGTCGCCGTTCCGTGCCAGATCAGAGTGGTGCCAGACCAGGGTGTACGCGGCTAGGGATTGAAGATGCTGACACCCCCGGGGCCGATGAGGAACCCGAGGACGATGAGGACGATCCCCCAGAGGATGTCCCGACGGGCCAGGATGACGTAGATCCCGGCGATGACCAGTACCACGGCGATGATCCAAAGCAGAGTAGCCATGGCCCTCCACTGCCCTCGCGAGGGGGCACGTAACATCATCCAGTCCTGGGCCCGAATGAATTTGCGGCCAAAGCACACATTGTTACGTTTGCTTGACCTGATTCGGGCATGTGGGGATACATGACTACTTTCGGATATTTTCTGTCGAGCGAGGAACACGATCCCAAGGAGCTCGTACGGCAGGCGAAATTAGCCGAGGAGGCCGGGTTCGAGGCCCTCTGGATCTCCGACCACTATCACCCCTGGCTCGACGAGCAGGGGGAGAGCTCCTTCGTGTGGTCCGTCATCGGAGCCGTCTCGCAGGCCACCTCGCTGCCGGTGACGACCGCGGTCACCTGCCCGATCATCCGCATCCACCCGGCGATCATCGCCCAGGCGGCGGCCACCGCCCAGATCCTGCTCGACGGGAGGTTCCGCCTGGGGGTCGGCACCGGAGAGGCGCTCAACGAGCACATCCTCGGCGACCAGTGGCCCCCCGCCGAGGAGCGGCAGCGGATGCTGGAGGAGGCCGTCGACGTCATCCGCGAGCTGTGGACGGGTGAGCTGGTGACGTACCACGGGGAATTCTACGAGGTCGACACGGCGCGGCTGTACTCGCTTCCCGACCAGCCTCCGCCGATCTACATCTCGGGCTTCGGGCCCAAGTCGGTGGAGCTGGCCGGCCGGCTGGGCGACGGATACATCCACACCGCTCCGGCGGGTGACATGGTGGAGGCGTTCCACAAGGCGGGCGGCGAGGGCAAGCCGTCGGCCGCCGGGCTCAAGGTCTGCTGGGCGGACGACGAGGCCGAGGCGCGCAAGACCGTCCACCGGCTCTGGCCCAATCAGGGCATTCCAGGTGAGGCCGCCCAGCTCCTGCCGCTGCCGCGGCACTTCGAGCAGCTCTCGGAGCTCGTCACGGAGGAGGCCGCCACCGCCTCGACGCCCTGCGGGTCCTCACCCGAAACGCACCTGGACGCCATCCGCCAGTACGTGGACGCGGGCTTCGACGAGGTCTACATCGCCCAGATCGGCCCGGAGCAGGAGGGGTTCTTCTCCTTCTACTCCGCGGAGATCCTGCCGAGACTGAAGGACGGACGGTAGGCCGCCCGTACGAAGCGGAGCGCGACCGCGGCGAACCACGGTCGCGCTCCCCGTCTCAGGCGTCGTCCCTGACCAGGCGCAGCGACAGCAGCGGCTGGACGAACCACAGCCAGGCGCAGAGCAGCGCCACTCCCGTCCCCACCGCCGCGGCGGGCCAGGCGCTGGTCAGCGCGTCCAGGACCAGAGCGGTGGAGCAGGCCATGGCGACGGCCAGGGACATCGCCCCGGCCACGCCCAGCCGGTTGGCCCGGCGCAGCAGCAGTTCCTTGAGTCCCGACCGGAACAGGATGCGGTGCTGGGTCGCCGGAGCGATCGTGCAGATCGACGCGAACGCCGCGCTGACGACGGCGATGTAGAACAGCCAGTTCCCGGTCGTGTCGATCTTCCCGAAACCGGAGGAGAACGGGAGCGTCAGCAGGAACGCGAACAGCACCTGCACGCCCGTCGCGGCCACCCGCAGACCCTGCAGCAGCTCGCCGAGTTCGCGGTCGACCCGCTCCTTCGGGTTCTCGTCGGTGTTCTCCAGAGGTTCGAGCACTTCGCTCATTCGGAGGCCTTCATCAGCCGGACGTAGGCGAACTGGAGCCAGTCGGAGATCGCCACGGCCGCCATGGTGGCGCCCGCGAGCCGGGTCAGCCGGGGAAAGAACACCGTGCCCGCGGCGTATCCGGTCGCCACCCACTGGGACAGGCAGAACGGGCAGGTCAGCAGCTCGCCCACGGCGTGCTGCAACCCGTGACCACGGACCTTCTCGTTCAGCTCGGCCGGGCCGGAGACGCCCTCATAACGGGTGAAGGGGGCGCGTATCGGGCTGGTCACCGGGTCCTTGGCCAGCGTCCGTGAGAGCCGGTGCGTGAACAGGCCCATGAGCATGAGGTCCATCGGGCCGATCTTCTCGGGCGGCTTCCGGCCGGTCAGCTTCGCCGTGGCCAGCAACGCGGAAACGGCCCCGCCGTACACCGCGAGAACCCGTGTGTACGAGGAGAGCGGACGGTTCTCCTCGCCCTCGTAGGCGCGCTTGATCTCCTGCAGGGTCTCGGTCATGAGCGCGCCCTACCCCCGATTGTTTGCGGCGAACATTGCTGGGCAAGCGACGTGAGTGGGTAGTCACAGTCACGAAGTCACCGACGCGATTCTCGAAACGCTCAAACGCGCCGGCTCCGGGCTCAAGGAGGCCGGGGTGCGCTTCGCCCTGGCCGGAGGCTGCGCCGGATATGCGAGGGGCGCCGCGCCATCGCTGCACGACGTCGACTTCGCTCTGCTGGAGGAAGACGTCCCGCTCGCGCTGAAGACCCTGGAGAGCCTGGGTTTCCGGACCGCGAGACCACCGGAGGACTGGCTGGTCAAGGCGTTCGACGAGGAAGGCGTGCTCGTCGACCTGATCTTCTCGCTCGCCGAACGGCCCGTCACCGAGGCCATGCTGGCCCGGGCCGAGCCGATCAACGTCGCCGCGCTGAGCCTGCCCGTCCTCGAAGCCACCGACCTGGTGATCTCCTGGATCATGCCGCTGTCCGAGCACGCCTGCGACTACGGCTCGCTGCTGCCGATGGTCCGGGCGATGCGCGAACAGGTGGACTGGGACCGGGTCGCCTCTGTCGTGGCCCCGTCGCCGTACGCCTCGACGTTCGTCACGCTGCTGGAAAAACTGCGCATCGTCGCTCCTACGAATCCGACATCCGACGCCACCTGGCCATGAAGGTTTTTCGTCCCGGCTGACGTGCGGGCCCGCCCGGCCGGGCGGACCCGCACGTGGTGAGGGGCCACGCCGTCGCGGCGCGGCCCCTCACTTCGTCGTGCCGTCAGCCGGTCATGCCGTCACAGGGCCTCGCTGCGGGGGAAGCGCCCGTAGTAGTCGGCCAGGCGGTCCCGGTACTCGGGCTGCATCACCGCCGCCTCGTCGTACTCCGGTGCGTTCTTGATCTCCTGCTTGGTCCTGGTGACGAAGACCTTGTGATCCTCGCGGTCGATGCTCTTCACCACGCTCGCGGGGAGCATGACCTTCCTGCCGAAGATCCAGGGGCCTGTGTCGACGACGATGTAGCTCTGGCCGGCCTCGTAGGTGGCCTCGTCCACAGATCCGATCTTCCCGTCCACGGCCTGGACGTCGTATCCGACGATGTCCATCTGCCCTCCGGCGCCGTACACGGTGTCGGGATACGACCAGAGATCCGGTGTCATGGGTGACTCTCCCTTCGTCGTCACTGACCTATCCCGGAGCACGGAATGGGAATACCCCGGCGACGTAAGAGCAGGACAGGGCGCGGCCGCGCCCTGGCGCGGGAGACCTCCGGATGCCGCTACTCTTGTGGTGCGGGCGCCGCTAGCTCAGTTGGTTAGAGCAGCTGACTCTTAATCAGCGGGTCCGGGGTTCGAGTCCCTGGCGGCGCACCATCACCGCGGTTCACCACCGCGGTTCGTGACACCGCTTCCGCGAAGCAGCTCAGCGCGTCCCGGCTCCGGCCGTGGCGCGCTGATCTTTTTCGCGCCCGCTCTCCCGGACGACTCCCGCGTCAGGGCGCGGTGGAGACGTCGAGGGCGGCGGTGAGCTCCAGGGCGGTAAAGGAGCCCAGGTCCGCCGGGGAACCGTCGAGTTTGCGCGTCCACAACGCGTCCATGACCGCCTCGCCACCGGTCAGGTCGACGGTCCCGTTGATCTCCATGAGCATCGTCTCGCCTGCCGCGTCCCGCTCGACGGGCAGCCAGAAGGTCACCGTGTCGCCGATCCGCAGCCAGCCGCCCTCCATCGGCCGCAGGCCGGGCCGCTTCGCCAGGTCGGAGAAGGCGAGCCGCCCGTCCCGCTCGGCGCGCCAGACGCCCGCGCCGAGCCACCCCGCCGCGACACTCCGCCACTCCTGGTCGTCGCCGTGCTGCTCGAGTTTCCGGTACGCCTGGACGCGCAGGTCGACGGGAAGCTCCTGGCCGGCCCAGGGCCGGTCGTCGACCAGGCCGGTCCGTTCCGCCGACGCCCGCGGTGTAGTGGCGCTCGCGATCGGGGTGGTGGCGGTGGGAACCGGACCGGCCGGTCCGGAGCCGATCTCCTTCGGCGGGCCGGCCCCGAGACCTCCCGCGGCGAGCAGACCGGGGACGAGGGCCGAGACCAGGTAGGGCGCGAAGCGCTGCCGGGACGCGTGGACCGGCGTCCAGACGCGCAGCCAGAGCGGGGCGATCAGGGGCCAGGCGACGAGGAGCGCGGCGATCTCGGTGAGCTGGGTCCGGGCCGACGACAACCGCTCGGGCAGCCCCCCGATCACCGTCTGCACCGACTCGCCGACGGAGAATCCGGTGAGGTTCAGGGCGACCAGCTGGAAGACCACGATCGCGGCGATGCGGACCACGACCGCCAGGGGCCAGAGGGCGGCCAGGGCCGCCGTACCGCCGGGCCACAGACGCACGGCCCACAGCCGGAGCCGCAGCGGAGGATGACTCAGCAGCGCGAGAGCGCGCCGGACGGCGTGCGCCCGAGGGCGGGCGGGACCGAGAGCGCGGGCCAGCGCGGCGGGCCCCACGGCGTTCATCGCGTAACGGTCCGCGCTGAGCTCGGCGACCCACAGGCCCGCCACGGGCAGGACCAGGGTGATCGGGAGCGCGGCGACGACCTTCAGGATGGCCGTGAGCAGCGGCGACCCCCCGACGCCGCCCGCGAGGAGATACAGCGCCGACACCGGCGCGAGCACGGCGAGGGCCGCGCCCCACATCCTGACGAGCCAGGCGAACGGGCCGGCGAGGCCGACGATCAGGTGGTCTCCCTGGCGCAGGTGGGCGACCTCGTGGAGCAGTACGGCCCGGGCCGCCTCCCGGTCCCGGCTCCACAGGCTCACCAGCGGGGGGTAGACCGCGACGCGGGCCTCCCGCCAACCGACCGGATAGACCCGGGCCAGCCGGTCGTGCCGTTCGCCGAGCCGGACGCCGGCGGCGGGGGCGTGGCTCCGGACGAAGGCCGTCATCGCCTCGATCACCGGGTCGTCGCTCGGCAGCAGCCGGTGCCGGCGTTCCGCCCAACGCCCGCGCGCCCCGGGAAACAGCACTCCGGCGATCCCGGCCAGCAGGAGCAGCGCGGGGAAGAACTCCAGGGCGCCGGTCGCGGTCAGGAGCGCCGCCGCGCCGCGCTCGACGTTGGTCAGCAGGGAGCCGACGAGCACCGTCATGCCGTCGGCGTCCTGCCGGAGGCCGTCCAGCGCCCCGGGCACACCAGGGGCGAGGACTCCGAGGAAGTAGAACCAGAGCCATGGCGGCAGCAGCCAGTCGGAGGTGCCGCCGCCTCTTCCGGCGAGCGCCTGCGTGGTCGCGGGCCCGGCCGGAGGACCCGCGGGAGGGCTGCCGGAGAGCGCCCGGAGGAACGCCTCGATCTCGGCGGGGTCGCGGTCCTGCTGGAAGACCAGCTTGAGGGTGTCGTAGGTGAGCGACTCGGCGCGGTCGCCGGCGACGCCCTGGGCCCGCAGCCGGTTCCGGAGCCCGGCGACGGCCTGGTCGAGCACGGGAGCGGGGCCGTGTGGGGAAGCGGGGCCGGGCGCGGGAGTTCGCGGAGGAACGCCGAAGCCGCCGGCTGGCCGCCCCGAACGGAGAGCCAGGAGCATGAGCAGATCGACCAGCGGATGGGAGGTCAGCAGGCCGAGCAGGTCGCCGGAGACGACGCGGAGCGCGTCGAGGATGATCGGCAGTTCCCCGGCGTTGCCACCGCCGAAGCCTCCGGGTTCGGCGGCGGAAGCGCGCAGGAGGTCGCGGCGCCGCCGGCCACCGGCCACGTACGCCTCGCCGACGCGCCCGGCCGAGGCCGCCTCGGCGGGAACGAGATGCTCGGCGAGACGCCTGGACCAGAATGCGACCGTGTCCACTGGTCCTCCACGGGATCGAGGCGACGGGCACAGATCGTGACATTGGTTCTTGGGAACGATCCAGTCTTTTCGCGGAATTTGCGCTATAAATCAAAAAACTCTGATCCCGTGGTGAATCCAGGGAGCGTGAATGGCCGCACCGACGCCAGAACCTCCAAACGGCCCCCGGCGGGTGGGGTCATGGCCTCCCAACACATTTCTCGGTTCACTGGACCCCGTGACGCGGGACGAGCTCCTTTCGGTCGGCGACCCGCTGCAGGTGGCCGGCGGAGAGACCATCCTCATGGAGGGCGACCGGAGGACCAGGCACGTGTTCCTCATCACCCAGGGATACGTGAAGGTCGTCGGCAACAGCGTGGACGGCAAGGTGGCCCTGCTCGCGATCCGCGCGGGGGGAGACCTCGTCGGGGAGCTCGCGGCGCTGGACGGCAGCCCTCGGGTGGCGTCCGTGGTGACGGTCGGCGCCTGTCTCGTGCGCAGGATCGGTCAGCGCGATTTCCTCGATTTCCTGGCCCGGCATCCCGGCGCGGCGCTCGCGGTCAACGCCACCGTGGCGGGAAAACTGCGCCACGCCACCTGGCAGCGCATCGAGTTCGGCACCTCCCCCGTGCCCGTCCGCGCGGTGCGGATGCTGCTCTACCTGGCCACGCGGTACGGCGAGGCGACGCGCGAGGGCGTGCTGATCGGATCCCTGACGCAGCAGGAGCTGGCCGCCATGATCGGCTCCCGGGAGAACAGCGTGCACAAGATCCTGCGGGAGCTCAAGGCCGGCAAGGTGATCGAGACGAGGTACGGAAGGATCCTGATCAGAGACAGGCGGGCGCTGTGCGACGCGGCGGGAATCAGCGAGATCCCGTCTGAATACGGAATCTGGCCGCCGTCGAGACCGCACAGTGAGGAGGAGGACTGACGAGGACGGTTGCGTGGTCGGAGGGCGAATGGACGATTCGGACCCGGTACGGCGGTTGTGCGCGGTAGTGGAGGCCGAAGGCCCGGTAGACCCTCCGTACTCCCCGATCGCCGACGTCGTCGAGAGCGCGAGCACGGCGGCCGGGCTCGACCAGATCACTCTTCAGGTCCTGTCGTCGGGTCTTCTCCTCGTGCTGAACGCGGGGGTGGACGAGGCGCGCGTGGTCTCCGACCTGAGCCGGGAGTTGCGTAACGCGTTGTGGCGGCGCAACCGGCGGGCGACCGGCGAGCACCGCCTGCGCTGCCGGATCTCCTTCCACCAGGGGCTGGTCCGGCTGACCGACCAGGGATTCGAGGGACAGGCGGTGCGGGT
Organism: Microbispora sp. H10670; assembly: GCF_014161385.1. Lineage (NCBI taxonomy): Bacteria > Bacillati > Actinomycetota > Actinomycetes > Streptosporangiales > Streptosporangiaceae > Microbispora > Microbispora sp. H10670. Next base: position 223,671 of record NZ_JABBWW010000010.1, read on the forward strand.
CGCCCGCGACCTGTGCGGCAGCGGCGACCTGCGGGCGGCCCTGCCGGTGGACGCGGGGCACGACCTGGCGTTGATCCTCAGCGCCCGGCTCCTCGACGAACTGGCCTATCCCGAGTCGGCCGGCCTGCACCGGGAGCAGTTCCGCAGGGTCACCGCGACCACGCAGGGCAGGCACGTCCCGGCCTACGTCTACGCGTACGGCGAGGCGACATGAGCGGGGACGGGGCGATGCTCGCCGGCCGGCCCGCCACGGTCCTGCTCGCCGAACCCGTGTACCGGACGGACGGGCGGCTCGCCGAGTGGCGTGAGGTGCCGCCGCGACCGCGGGACTCCTTCCTGCACCGGCTGTTCGCCCATGGAGAGCTGTGGCTGCGTCCCGGCGGCGCCGCCGGGGCACGCCTGGCGACGGGCGAGCCGCCGACCGGCTCCTGGCGGGCCTGCGGGTCCTTCCTGCTGGTGTCGGCCTCGTGGCCGGACGGATCGGGGACCCTGGACGGATACCTTTCCGAGGACGCCGACGGCTGGTGGTTCGACGCCGTCTACACGGGCCCCGGCCGGGTGGGAAGCGCCGTCGTCGCCCGCGTGAGACAGCGCTTCACGCCCCGGGGCCACCGCGGCGTGCCGCGGCCCGGCGCCGTGACGGTTCCCGACGTCGCGTCGGCGCCGGCCCGCGAGCCCCACCCCGGCCCGGTGGAACCGGTCACGCACCCGCGGCCCACCTCCGTGGAGGACCTCCAGACGCTGCTCGACGCCGCGTCGCTCCGGGGCCGGTGGCGGGTCGTCGCCGGTCCGGCGTACGGCACGACCGTGGCGCTCTCCTCCGCGAGCGCGTTCGCGGAGCACGGGGGAGGGTTCCTCCGGCTGGCGCGCGGCCCGGACGTCGCCGTCGGCCTGGCTCCGGCCGGTGGGGGCGGTGGATGGGAACTCGTGGTCCTCGCGAGACGGGACGCGCCCCTCCTGACCGTCTTCGAGGCAGGCGACGGGGCGGCGTTGCGCCGTCTCGGCATCGAGTTGCTGGCCGCCGGGAGGTCCGGTCAGGCCGCGCCGATCCTCGACCGCGCGGCCGAGCTGTACGCGGGCAGCGAGGCGTCCACGAGCACCGGTCGAGTGATCGACCTGCTCGGGCTGTGCGACGCGCGGATCCGCTGCGCGTTCGCCGAGTCCCGCTTCGCCCGCCTGCCCGGGTTGCTGGTCGCGGCCGCGGACGTGCGGCGTGAGATCACGCTCGGGCCCGGGGCCTTCACGCCCTGGCTCGACGCGCTCCGTTTCCTCCGGGAGACGGTCGAACCGCTGCGTGAGTCGCTGCGCCGGATCGCGGATCTGGCGGGTGCCGGTCCGTCACCCTCCGGCCTCGCCGCCGCCGCGGACGCATGCGCGGCGGCGGCCGAGACCGTGTGCGGCGTGCTCGATTCGACGGGATCGCCGCCGGACGACCCGGAGTCGATCGAGTCGTCGGCGGAGCGCGTGGACCGCGCCCTGGCCGCCGGTAGGGACGCGTTGCGGGAGACGGCGGACAGGCTGGCCGCCCACGGGGAACCCGAGCCCGGGTCGGCGGGCGAACTGGTGCTGCTGTCCGCACGCGGCGGCGCCGACGTGCTCGCCCTCATGCGTGACCACCTCTCCCGGTCAGCCCCCGCGGCCGCGGCGCGGTTCGTCCGGGACCAGGCCCGCGAGGCGGCCGGTACCGCCGCCGGCTACGTCGAGATATGGCGTGCCCTGCTCGACTCCCACTGGGACAAGATCATCTCAACTGATCAGGCCCTGCCGTTCTACGAGCGGATGGTGACGCTGCTGCTCGACCTCGACGCGTCCGAGGACGCCCTGGTGGCCTCCGAGATGGCCCGGGCCCGCGCCTTCGCCGACACGCTGCGCGCGCACCGGGCCGGGCCGGGCCGGCCGGCACGGGGGCTGGGCGTCTCCCCGCCGGTGAGCCGGGAAGGGCTGCGGGACGTCCTCACCCGCCACGACGCCGTCGTCGTCGAGTACTTCCTCGCCGCTGACCTGCTCACCGTCTGGGTCTGGCCGCGCGGCGGCCCGCTCACGCGGGTCACCCGGCGCGTCGACCGGGCCGGACTGAAGGAGACGGTGGAGGAGTTCGGCCGGCTCGCGCGGAGGTCGCGGCACGACGCGGCGTCGCGCGCGGCGATGGCCGCCGCACTGCGCCGGCTCGGCGAGGTGCTGTGGGACGTCGTCCCGGCCGGTCTACTGCCCGACGATCCGGACGAACCGGTCACGGTCATCCCGCACCTGGAGTTGTTCCATGTGCCGTTCGCCGCGCTCCGCGACGCGTCCGGGACGTACCTCGTCCAGCGCCACGCGATCCGGGTGCTGCCCGCGCTGGCCATGATCCCCGATCTGTCCGCGCCGCGTCCGGGACGGCCGCCGAACGCCCCTCCCGAGCTGGTGGCGCTGGTCAATCCCCGCCCGCTGCCCGAAGGGCCGCGGCTGGACTGGACGCAGGAGAGTTTCGGTGAGATCACCGGCCTGTACGGCCGGTCGGCCCGGCTGTACACGGGGGAGAAGGCCACCGCCGCGACCCTGCGCGAGGTCGCGGGCACCGGGACGGTCCTGTACTTCGGCACCCACGGCCGCGCGGTCACCAAGATCGACGACGACCCGATGATGTCGTACCTCGTGCTCGCGCCCTCTGCCGATCACGACGGGTACCTGCGAGCCCTGGAGGTGCCCGGGCTCGGCCTCGCGGCCGACCTGGTGATCCTCGCGGCGTGCGAGACCGGTGGGGGAGCGGTGACGGCGGACGGCGTCGTCGGGCTGAGCCGCGCGTTCCTCACCTCCGGGCCCACCGGGCTGATCACGACCCTCTACCCGGTCGGCGAGCAGGCCGGTCTCTATCTGATGGCCGACTTCCACGAGTCATGGCTGCTCGACGGGCTGGAGCCGGTGAGTGCTCTCCGGCACGCGCAGGCCCGTGCCGCCTCGGCTCAGCGGGTCACCGCGCAGGAACCCCACCTGTGGGCGGCGTTCACGTTCTTCGGTCTGGGCTCCGCCGCGCGCAGCGTGGTCGAAGCCTCCACGGCGCAGGCAAGAGAGGCGACACATGACTGACCGGACAGCCGCCCTCCCCGGTTCGCACGGGCAGGCCGGCGACACTCCGTCCGAGGCGCTGTCCGACGCCCCGGACGGCTTCCCCTCCGGGGAACTGCTCGCCCGCTCCGACCTGTACGGGGCGGAACACCTGCTCGGCCACGGGACACAGCGCCCGCGCGAGTCCGGGGTGGACATCGCCCGGCCCTTCGTCTACCCGGTGCCGGACGAGACGCTCTCCCCGGTGCTGCGCGGCCGCGCCGCGACCACGGGCGTACGGCACTACGAGGCGTTGTTCGCGTTCGACCTGGAGGAACTGCCCTCCGACCGGCACTACACGGGAGTGCGGTTCGAGGTGCGCCTCGCCGACGACGACGCGGTCGCGTTGCGTCTCGGGATGAGCGAGACGGTGCTGGACGACGTCGTGGGCCCATGGCCGGGCAGCGCGCCTTCGACCGGCTCTTCGACCGGCTCCTCGACCGGGCCTTCGAGTCGGCTTTCGAGTTGGCCGGAGAGCGGGGCGCCGGCCGCGCCGCCGGGCACGGAAGGGCGGTATCGGAGGCTGGTCAACCGGTTGCGCAACGTGCCGGGCGACCCGGAGCCACGTGTCTTCGGTGCGCGGCGCCCGTCGTTCGGGTTCATCCTCTCGGCCGAGCCCGGGCGTCCGCTGGCCCGCCGCTCGTACGGCCTGCGCGTGCTGCTCGAACTGCCCGGCGACGTCCCGGACCTCGCGGGCAGCCTCGTCGTCGGCACCACGATCAGCCGGGTCCGCCGTACGCGCTCGGATCTCCTGGAAGCCGCGCTGGCGACGGCCGAGACCTTCGGCGAGCCGCTTCCCACGCCGGAGAGGCCGCAGGCGGAGGCGCGGCAGAAGACCGGCGGGGCCGTCGTGCGGCTGTGCGTCGCGACGGACATCGAGAAGTACAGCAGGTTCACCGACGACGAGGCCGCTCTGCGGGCGCAGGAGCGGCTGGTGACCGTGCTGGCGGCCGCCCGGCGCCGGGCGGGCATCGACGAGTCCGGCGTCGACCTGCAGGAGCAGGGCGACGGTCAGTTCGCGGTGCTGCCGCCGGACATCGAGGAGAGGCGGGTCATCCCTGACCTCGTGCGGGCGCTGCGGCTGGAGTTGCACGACGTGAACGCCGAGCTGAACAGGGACGCGATGCTCCGGCTCCGGGTCGCCATATGCCGGGGCTCCGTCCGGCGCGGCGCCAACGGATACGTCGGCCGCACGGTCATCGCGGTCCACCGCGTGCTCGACGCGCCGTCCGTGCGCGCCGCGCTCGCGAACGAGGAGGCCGCGATGATGGTCATCGCCGTCTCGGACTCCGTCTTCATGGAGGTCGTCGCCCAGGGCAGCGGCGATCTGGACCCCGCCGACTTCCAGCAGGTCAGTGCCAAGCTGCCGGAGAAGGGCTTCGAGGAGACGGCGTGGATCCTGGTGCCGCCCCCCGTTCGCAGGGCCGGGAACTCCTGACGCGCTCCCCGGCCCGAAGGCGCGGGACACCGGAGCGCCCCGGGTGACCGGGGCGTTCCTCTCGCACACTCCCTAGTGGTACGTCTTGCGACCCGCCCGGTAGCTGAGGCCCCACTGGTAGGCCGCGTCCATGCCCCGGTGCCCCCGGCTGAAGTAGCGCATCTCGCGGCGGATGCCGAGCTCCTCGCCCACCTTGTGGAGCATGAAGACCGCGCACACCCGGGCCCGCGGGTTGGCGTCGTCCAGCACGACCTCGATGGGCGGGCCGCTCACCGGAAACACGGTGGTGACGCCGCCGGCCGCGGCCCAGTTGGGCACCCCGTCGAAGATGTGGGCGAAGACGAGGATCCGGCGGATCAGATGGACCTGCGCCATGTCGATGATCATGGTCTCGCCGCCGCTGCCGCCCCACCGCTCGTCCCGGTCCAGCATGATCACCGGATCGGCGCCGTCCTTCGGCACCCGGAACTTGTCACCGAGCGCCTGGACGCAGCCCCGGCTGCCGTCGGTCAGCTCCCACAGGCAGCACAGGTCCAGGTCGACGGGGAACGTCTCCGAGGATCTCCAGTCGAGGTTGATCCGCATCTGCCCGCCCCCGCGCGGGATCGACATCCTCGGCGCTTCCTTGGTGAGGACCACCCTGTAGTCGTCCGGCCCTCTGTAGTAGTCGTCCGGCACCGTCTTCACCTCTCATCTGTGCGTGACGTTCCTCGTGACGGCGACGCCCCCGGCCGGGGGCGTGTCCCGGCCGGCGTTCTCGCGCCGGTTGCGCAGGGCCGAGGACGCCATCGCCGTACCGATGAAGGCGAGACCGACCAGGCCGGTGACGATCTCCGGTACGGAACGGCCGAGGCCGATCAGCATGATCGCCGCCAGCGCCCCGATCGCCCAGTGGGCGCCGTGCTCCAGGTAGACGAACTCGTCCAGCGTGCCCCGGCGGACCAGGAAGATCGTGAGGGAGCGGATGTACATCGCGCCGATCCCCAGGCCGAGGGCGATGACCAGGAGGTCGTCGCTGATCGCGAAGGCGCCCACGACCCCGTCGAAGGAGAACGAGGCGTCCAGCACCTCCAGGTAGAGGAAGAGGGACAGGCCGGCCCGGCCGGCGACGGCCGGGCCCGGCCGCCGCCGCGGGTCCTCCTCCCGCTGCTCTGCCTCGAACAGCTTCCCCAGGCTGTTGACCAGCAGGTACGTGACGATTCCCAGAGCTCCGGCGACGAGCGCCGGCCCGGGTTCCGGGGCGAGGTAGGTGGTGGTCGCGACCAGCACGACCAGGGCGACCACGACGGACAGCTGGTCGAGCTTGCCGATCTTCGCGAGCGGCCGCTCCAGCCAGGCCAGCCACGTGAACTCGCGCTCCTCGAAGATGAAGTCCAGGAAGATCAGGAGAAGGAACACGCCGCCGAACGCCGCGATGAGCGGGTGCGCCTCGTGCAGGCGCCTGCCGTACTCGGCGGTGTCGTTCAGCGCCAGTCCGATGGCCTCGCCCGGACTCATCCGGGCGGTGATCCCGACGACCAGCAGCGGGAACGCCAGTCGCATCCCGAACACCGCGATCACGATGCCGGCCGTGAGGAACATCCGCTGCCAGAGCGGGCTCATCCGTTCGATCACGCGCGCGTTCACCACCGCGTTGTCGAACGACAGCGAGATCTCCAGGATCGCCAGGACGGCCACCAGCAGGAACGCCTTCGGCCCGCCGAGCACGAGCGCGATCAGCAGGCCGAAGGCCGTCACGCCGAACGGCCAGCGGAAGATGCGGAGGATCACGACGCCACGTCCACACCGAAGACCGTGGCGATGGCGCGAAGCCCGCCGCTGTAGCCCTCGCCGATCGCCCGGAAGCGCCACCCCGTGCTGTGCAGGAAGAGCTCACCGAAGACCACGGCGGGGTAGGCCGACGCCTCCTCGGTGAGGTCGTAGCGGATCAGCTCGGCGGAGGTCGTCTCGTCGACCACCCGGATGTACGCGTCGCGCACCTGGCCGAAGGTCTGCCCGCGGACCTCGCCCTCGTAGATCGACACGGCGAAGACGATCCGCGCGCAGCGGCCGGGAACCTCCGCGAGGTCGATCCGGATGACCTCGCAGTCTCCGTCGCTCGATCCGGTCCGATCGTCGCCGGTGTGCTCGACCGAGCCGTCCGGGCTCGTCAGGTTGTGGTAGAAGACGAAGTGCTTGTCGCTCAGCACCCGGCCGACTCCGCTCACCAGCAGCGCCGAGGCGTCGAGGTCGGCGTCCTCGCCCGCGGCCTTCCAGCCGAGACCGACGAGGATCCTGGTCAGGTCGCGGATCGGGGCGTCGGCGCCCTTCGAGAGGTTCACACTCATCTGACGTCCTTCAGGAATCCGCCTGGGTGTAATGACGGCGCTGGTGCCGGTCGAGGATCGCCGGCCCGTATCGCGAGGCGTCGGGGTCGTCGAGCGCGCCGATGAGCGCCTCCATGTAGACGGTCTCCACGTGGTCGAAGCCGCCGTCGATCTGCGCCGTGTACATGTCCCGCTTCTGCTTGAGGGTCGCCAGGTAGTCGCCGAGCTCGGCGCCGTACCTCTCGGACTCCTCCTGACGTGCCTGCGCGATCTCCAGGGCCTGCGCGGCGCGGCGTAGCTTCATCCGCTGCTCCTTCAGATCCCGGTCGTTCGGGTTGCCCGTACGGCGGCCCAGCTCCGTGGCGATCAGCGCCGTGAAGATCATCAGGGCCAGGAACAGGACGACGGTGGCGAACAGCTTCCAGCCCTCGGTCGCCGGAGGGATCGTGATGGTCGTACCCGACAGTGTGATCTCGGTGGTCCCGGCGATCGCCACCAGCCGGAGTGACACGACCGCGCCGATGGCGGCGAGCCAGATCACCGGGATGAGGAACAGGACGACCGGGCGGCCGGCGAGGCCGCGCCGGCGTTCACGGTTGTCCTCTCCCTCCTCGTCGTCCTCGGCCCGGCGCCTGCGCCGCCCGCGGTGTTCCTGCCACTCGCGGAAGCTGCGGCCGTACATGTGCGGTCCGAAGACGAAGACGAAGATCGCGCCCACCGCCAGCGCGTACGTCATGATCGTCGTGTCGCCCCAGGCGAGGAAGGTCGCGTAGTAGATGGGGACCTCGATGGTGAGCAGCACGAGCAGGAGCAGTGCCGGCACGCCCCATATCCGGAGCATCTCCCGCCAGCCGCCGCCGAGCGCGATCGAGCTGGGCCTGCCGTCTCCCACCCACCGGGACGGCCCGAGCTCCAGGCGTTCCACCCGTCCGAGCGCCATCTCGTAGGCGGTCCGGTCGCGGACGTACTGCTCTCTGACGGCCTCGGAGCGCTTGACGTGGGCCGCCTGCGCGGACCGTGCGGCCAGCTCCTGCTCCTGGAACTGCGCGTTGAGATCCTCGAGGGCCAGCTGCCGCTCGGCGTCGAGGACGAGGAGATGCTGCGGTTCGAAGCCCTGCGTCTTGATCGTGACCGTGTCGAGAGCCTTGCTTCCGGCGTCCGCCGCGCCCCTGGACTCCGCCCGGCTCCGCAGCGCGGCCCAGTCGGGCAGCCGGACCCGGGCGGGCCGCCACCAGGCGGGGGAAACGGTCATGTCGTGCACGTCCTGTCGGGTGAGGGTGAGAGATTTCACGGCCATGGAGACTCCTCCGGGGAGGCATGCGGGGATCGCTAATGGATGGTCAGGTTCGAGGCGCCGACACCGGCCGTGGCGAAGATCGATTTCCACAGGGACTCGAGCGGGGGGACGCATTCCGGCCGGCGCTCGGACAGCAGGTTGAAGCCGTAGACGTCGATCGCCGAGCCCCCGAGATCGGCGATGAGCTCCTTGTCCTTCAAACCGGTCACGATGCTCGTACGGGCGGGCTCACCGCCGACGTCGCACGCGCTCAGGTCGAGACCCCCCGTGTTGCTCATCAGGTCGCTGAACACGGCGATCCTGCGTTCCCCGCCGGAGTCGGGCGCGGCGGCCAGCCGGTCGGCCATCACGCGGAGCCCGCCCAGGACGTCGGACCCCTTGGCGTCGTCCTGGGCGCAGGTCCGCAGGCGTTCGGCCCGTGCCGCGGCCTCCTGGAGCAGCTTCTGGTGGACTCTCCTGTCGGTGAGTTCGTTCTTCGTGTCGGCGTAAAGCGGTATGGGCGCCTCCTGGCACGGGGAGCCCTCGGAGTTTCCGGTGATCGCGGCGTAGGCCACCCATCCGCAGCCGTCCAGGAACCCGGGCAGGTTCCGGTCGACGATGGACTTCGAGACCTGGTAGCCGCGGAAGCCGGTGATGTCCATGACGACGCCGCAGGACGCCGTCTGCCTGTCATCGGAGGAGCAGCCCGCGGCCGACAGGGCGGCGAGGGCGAGTGCCGCGAGTGCCGCGCGGGCGCGCCGGGGACGACTGTTCGCTGTGCTCACGGTGCTCACCGATCCGGGTGGTGGTGGTCGCCGCTCTCGATCGAGCGGGGGTTCAGGTCACGCCGCCACAGGTCGAGCCACTGCTCCCAGGCCTGGTCGGCGCTGTCGCGGACGCCTCTCGGGATCGCGGCCCGGAGCCGGGCCCGCGGGTCCTCGAACCAGTCGTCGCGGAGTTCGATCCGCCGGGGCCGCCACCTCCGGGCGATCTCACCGGCGTTCTCGTGGGTGCTCAGGAGGCCGCCCAGGTAGCAGCTGACCAGGGTCTCGGCCGCGTGCAGAGCCTTGCGCGCCTCCTCCTGGTACCACGACCACGTCTGCAGCCAGTTGTTGTCCGCGGTGGTCAGCAGGGTCACGTGACCCTCGATGTCCGCATTGTGTTTCCGGATCTTCTGCTCCAGCCGCATCCGGACGGCCTCCTCCGGCGTCAGGAACCTCACCTCGTCCCACGACTCGCCTCGGTGGGGCACGCTGGCGCGTTCCAACACGAGGAGGTCGGGGTTGAGACCGGCGCTGATCGCCTGAACCTCGCTCACCTGCTGGCTCAGGGTCACCAGCGCGCCCTGCGCCTGCCGTTCGATCAGCCCCAGGGCCTTCGCCCGCTCGTTCAGAAGCTCCGACTGCCGAAAGTCGAACTGCTTGATGATGCGCTGAACGGCGGGAGGCTCGAACGAGGGGTCCTCGATGAAGATCTTGTAGTACGCCTTCTTCTCTCCGTCGGCCACGCCGGCTCGCCGGGCCTTCTCACAGGTGATGGCCTCGCCGGCCTCCCCGGCCTGCCCCGGGTCCGCTTCCTTCGCCATTTGGCCGTGACCCCTCCCTTCACGGTGCCGTCTGGCTCGATCAGGTCTCAGAGTGCGGGAGGCAGGCGTGCGAGACACCCCATAAATCCGGTTTTTGGTTGCGGCGGTCCCCGGGACAGCCCATCGCGCGGCACGCCGGCTCGGCGTGCGCGACAACCCGCCTTTATCAGGGGTCCTCCGATCTCGGCCGCCGCATGCTGGAGGCCCGATCGGACGACACGTGGTGAACGAGGAGGACTCGGTGATGACCTGTGCTCGGAGCGGGAGAGGAAGAGCCGTATCGGCCCGAGGGGCTCTCGCCGTCGCCCTCACCCTTGTGCTGTCCTCCTGCGCCTCGGAGGAGCGCGGCGCTTCACCGGCCCCGTCGGCGTCCGCGGTGGCCGTACCCGGGGTCACGGTCCCGGCGACCGGCGAGCCCGCGGCGCTCGCCACCGAGCCCGAGGTCGCGGAGCCGGAGACCACGCAGCCGGAGACCGAGGAGCCGGAGACGTCGCAGGTCGATGAGACCGAAGATGAGACCGAGGACGAGACCGAGGACGAGACAGAGGACGAGACAGAGGACGAGTCCGGGGAGACGGGCCTGGCGGGCGGCAGCTATGAGGTGACGATCACGGGCACCGCCGGGTGGGCGGACTTCGAGCGTGAGGGGACGGTGCGGGTGCTGGACACGATCTCCGAGGTCGGCACGACGAACGAGGTCAACGCCGTGGACGTCTGCCTGGTCTCAGGCTTCCCGGCGGCTCAGCCGGAACCCGGCGCCATCTGGCTCGGCAGCAACTCCGGATGCGATCCGGGGGCCTCCGCCGCCCACATCGACCTGGCGTACGTCGAGACGGACGGCCGGACGGTCACCGTCCGGCCGGACGAGCGGGTGGCCGCCACGCTCGGCAACAACTTCACGGCGGGATCCGGCCTGGCGGCCGGACTCTACGCCCCGGTGTCGGGGGAGATGTCCATCACGATCGACGACGGCGGCGACCTCTCGGGCACCGTCGACATCGTGGGGTACGGCGGCGCCGGCTTCGGGGAGGTCCGCTACCGGGCGGAGATCAGCGGACACCGCGCCTGACCGCCTGTCGCGGGGCTTCCGCGGCGGACCGCCGGACGCACCGGAACGGCTTGCGTCAGTGCTGGGAGGCCTCGTACCAGAGGTAGGGGATCGACCAGTCCCAGTGCTCGGCCTCGTCCAACTCCCGTACCGGATCGGGCTCGGGAGACCACAGCACCGCGCCGGGGACGCCGAACTGGGCGGCCCAGTATCGCCCGAGCCGTACGAATCCCCGGCCGAGAGCGCAGGCCATCCGCTTCACCAGTGCGAACATCACCGGGCATCACTCCTCGTACGCTCTGGCACGACACCGCTTGTGACCCAGACCACCATGGATCTGGAAATAAAGATTTAATCTGGTCGATTACCGGAAGTAAATGGTCAGACGGCCTCATGGCGGTCTCAGGCGCCGAGTAGTTCGTGCAGGCCCCAGCCGTCGGCGTCCTCCACCACCCGCAACGCCAGCTCCGCGCGGCCGGCCATGTCGAGCGGGGCGACTCCGGAGACCGCGTGACCGTGCGCGAGCCGGTCGAGCGCGGCCCCGACGAGAGGCCCCGCCGTCCGTACGGTCGAGGGCAGCGCGATGGAACGGGTCGACCCGCCGTGCAGCACGATGTTGCGCTGGCGGTAGAGGCGCCGGAAGCAGCCGCGCAGATAACGCTCCACCCGGCCCAGCGTCACGGACGGCGCGGCGGCCAGTTCGCGCATCCGCCCGAGGGCCGCCGTCGTCACCGGATCGTCCACGTGGACGACCGGATCGGCGGCCAGCCACCGCACCATGCGCCGCACCCGTTCCCGGTTGTTGCCGCCGATCGCGTCGAGGTCGCGTCGCAGCCGCGGGTCTGCCTCGCGGATGCGGGGGTCGTAGCTCAGCGCGGTCAGTTCGGCGCGCGGCCATCCGGCGGTCACCAGGGCTGCGGCGCGATCCGCGGCCACCGCCCGGCCCTCCTCGCGGTCCGCCTCGTCGGTGTCGCAGAAGAGCAGTGACTCGATCGCGGCCCACGCTCCGGCGACGGCGGTGCTCGGGGAGCTCTCCGTGAGCGGCGCGGCGAGTTCGAGCGCGTCGTCGATGCGCAGGCCGTGGGCGCCGGAGTCGGGCAGATCGTAGAGCACGCCCACCCGTTCCAGGGAGAGCACGGTCACCGCCGGATCGCCCCGCCGGAAGTCCTGCGGGTCGGCCAGGCCGGTGAGGAACACCTTGGGATAGACGTCCAGCGCCGTCTGCCCGCGCCGATACCGCACCCTGTTGCGCACCCGGTCGAACAGCTCGGTCACCTGCTGCACCGCCGAGACATGGTCACGCGCCCGTACGCGGAAGAGCAGCCCGCCACTCGCCCGCACATGCTCGATGTGAGGGTAAGCGGTTCCCAGCCGGTGACTGACCTCCTCCCTGGACAACCAATGGGGCGACTTGCTCGCCACGCTGGCTGCGGGCCCCCGGCCTGATCGGTCGGAGGCAGGTCGAGTGGATGTGCCGGCGAATCTGCCCGTCGCCCAGTGCGCTGTCGGTCTTGAGCCTCCGCAGCAGTGACTCACGTGCGTACCAGGCCAGAGACCCCTGTGAGAGAACATGGCGCCCGGTCCAGTCGGCCGCCTCCACGGCTTCGCGCAGGGCGAGCACGGTGCCCACGTCCCACAGGCGGCGATGCCAGGGCCGCCAGGACTCCAGCAGTTCCTGAACCCGGGCGTTCACCACGACACTCGTCGTCGGTCTGCCGCTGACGGCTTCCATCGGTGACGTGCTCCTTCTGGCCTAGACTCGTGAGCGCTGCGTTACCGGTTGCGCACAGCGCGCAGGGGAAGTACTCTCAAGAGAACTTAGGCAGGGGAGCCGCCCGGAAGGGCCGCTCCCCATCGCCTTTTCTGGGGGTTGTGCGGCATCCAGTTTGGCCGATCAAGGCTCCGTCGTCACAGTTTTCGTACAACTCGAACACTCTCCGTCATGCCGTCCGGCTCGCGGCGCGTACGGCTGCGCCTCGTGACGCTTCCGGCCGCCCTTCGAGGGCAGTGAAACCCCGGCGTCCGCGTATCGTTCTCGAAACGCGAGTGACTGGAGGTGCCGATGCGGCTGGAGGCCGTCTTCTTCGACGTCGGGGAGACCCTCGTGGACGAGACCCGGGAGTACGGCACCTGGGCCGACTGGCTCGGAGTGCCACGGCACACCTTCTCCGCCGTGTTCGGCGCCGTCATCGCTCGTGGCGGGGACTACCGGGAGACCTTCCAGCACTTCCGGCCGGGGTTCGACCTCCACGCGGAACGGGAGCGCCGGGCCCGCGAGGGGCAGGCCGAGACGTTCGGCGAGGAGAACCTCTATGCCGACGCGCGGTCGTGCCTCGCCGAACTGCGGGCGATGGGGCTGCGTGTCGGGCTCGCCGGCAACCAGACCGCCCGGGCCGAGGGCATCCTGCGCGCCCTCCGCCTGCCCGTGGACGTGATCGGCACCTCCGACGGCTGGGGCGTGGAGAAGCCCGCCACGGCCTTCTTCGAGCGCGTGGTGGCGGAGGCCGGCTGTCCCGCGGGGTCGGTTCTCTACGTGGGCGACCGGATCGACAACGACATCCGGCCCGCGCAGCGGGCCGGGCTGCGCACCGCCCTCGTACGGCGGGGCCCCTGGGGCCACGTCCTCAAGGACGAGTCGGTGGCCCGGGCGTGCCTGTTCCACGTCGACTCGCTCGACGAGTTACCCGCCCTGGTCCGCAAGCACAACGGCGACTGACGGCTCAGCCCGCCTCGGTGAGGTCGATCGAGGAGGCCAGTTCGGCGGCCACGGCGCGGAGGTTGCGGACGACCTGCCGGTCGCGCGTGGCGGGCCAGGCCACGACGGTCTCGGCCCGGTCGCCGGCCAGGGGCACGAACACCACGCCCGTACGCCTGAGGCTGTGCGCCGACCGGGCGAGCCGGGTCACGCCCACTCCGGCGGCGACCAGGCCGAGCAGGCTTGGCACGCCGTCGGCCCGCTGCACCACCCTGGGCTCGAAGCCGGCCGTGCGGAAGTCGTCGTCGTACTTGAGGTGCCAGGGCGGCCAGGAGCCGCGCGAAGTGAGCACCCAGGGCTCGGCGGCCAGATCGGCGAGCCGTAGCCCGGCGCGTCCGGCGAGCGGGTGGCCCGTCGGCAGGACCGCGCAGACGGGCTCGGAGACCAGCGCCTCGGTCTCCAGGTCGTCCACGAGCGGCGGACGGGTGAACGCCGCGTCGTACCGGTCCTCGCGCAGGCCCGCCACGAGGTCGGCGATGCCGACCGCCTCGGCGGCGAGCTCGACGTCCGGGTACCGCCTTCGGAACGCGCGGACGACCGGCGGCATCATGTAGTTCGCGGTGGAGACGAGGAAGGCCAGGCGGAGCCTGCCGGTCTCCCCTCGCACAGCGCGGCGGGCCGCCTGCAGCGCCGCGTCGGCCCGGTCGAGGACGGCGCGTGCCTCGGGCAGGAAGACCCGGCCGATCTCGGTCAGGCGGGTGCCGCGGGTGTCACGGTCGAACAGGCGCGCGCCGAGGGCGTGTTCCAGAGCCGCGATCTGCTGCGACAGCGACTGCTGGGCGATGTGCAGCTCCCGCGCGGCGACGGTGAAGCTCAGATGCTCGGCCACGGCGACGAAGTACCGCAGATGGCGCAGCTCGGGAGTCACAGGACCTGACTGTAACCGCGCAGGGAACCTGTGTTGGCCGGGCGGGCCTCGCGCGGCCCAGAGTGGTCCCACTGATCACGACACGAGGAGTGGGACCATGACCGGACGGGTGTGGCTGATCACCGGATGCTCGGCGGGTTTCGGCCGGGAACTGGCCGAAGCCGCGTTGGCGGCGGGGGACCGGGTGGTGGCGACCGCCCGGCGCGTCGAGACGCTGGCGGACCTGGTGGAGACGGGTGGCGACCGCGTGCGCGTCGCCCGGCTGGACGTCACCGACGCCACGTCGATCGGCGCGGCGGTGGCCGGCGCCCTGTCCGCCTTCGGCCGGATCGACGTGGTGGTGAACAACGCCGGTCACGGATCGGTGGGAGCCGTCGAAGAACTGTCGATGAGTGAGCTGCGCGCGCTGATGGAGGTCATGTTCTTCGGGGCGACGGCCGTGACCAAGGAGGTCCTGCCGCATCTGCGCCGGCAGGGGAGCGGGACGATCGTGCAGATGAGCTCGATGGGCGGGCAGCTCAGCATGCCGGGGTTCGGCGCCTACTGTGCCGCCAAGTTCGCCCTCGAAGGGTTGTCGGAGGCGCTCGCCGCCGAGGTCGCGCCCTTCGGCGTACGGGTGCTCATCGTGGAACCGGGCGCGTTCCGCACCGAGTTCGGCGGTCACCGCATGCACCGTTCGGAGCCCATCGACGCCTACCGGGTGTCCACGGGCGCGACCAGGGCCTCCGTGGACGGGATGGACGGCACCCAGCCGGGGGATCCGGCCAAGGCCGCCCAGGCGATCCTTGAGGTCCTCGGCTACGACGATCCCCCGCTGCGGCTCGCCCTCGGCGACGACGCGGTGGACGCCATCCGGGCCCACCATGAGATGCTCCGTGGCGACCTGGACCGCTGGGAGAAGCTCAGCCGGGCGACGAGCCTCCCGGGCGTCCGGAGTGACGGCTGATCGTGGCCGGCGCGGCCGCGGTCACATCGTGAGCTCGGAGAGCCGGGCGCGGCCGAGGTCCGTCAGCCGTTCGCCCAGTTGGCGTGTCGCCGCCGCGGGCGGCAGCGCGTCCAGCACCCCACGGACGCGATCATGGCCGATCGCGTACCAGTGCTCCTCCAGCGCTTCGACGGCCCGCCTGAGGTGCTCGGCGGCCTGGTCGCCGTCGGCCGGGGCGTGGGCGGCGGCGAGGTCGGCGAACAGCACCGAGCGCTGTTTGCCGCCGTTCGGGCCGAGGTGGTCGAGCGCCGTGCGCAGCCGGCGGGCCGCCTCCTCGTGCTGGCCGGCGGTGAGCGCGCTGTAGCCGGCGAAGCCGTCGAGCCGTGCACGCTCGAAGAAGTCCAGCCAGGGAGGGTCGTCCCCGCTCGTGTCGATCATCTGGTCGGCCCGGTCGATGTGCCGCATGCACTCCCTGGGCTCGCCGCACCGGGCGGTGATCTCCGAGGCGACGCAGTGGAGCCACGCCCTGGTCAGCGGGCCGACGCCGTGCCAGGCGTGTGCGAACGCCGCGTCGAGCAACCCCAGCGCGTCGGAGCGGCGGCGGTCGAAGCCGGGGACGAACGCCGCGTGGGCGAGCACGGCGGCGGCGAGCGGGTGGTCTCCGCACTCCCGGGTCGCCGACAGGGCCAGCCGGAACAGCCGCGCGGCCGTGTGGCACTCCTCCAGATCGAAGAAGGCCACCCTGCCGGACAGCAGGGCAGAGCGCGCGGCCGCCTCGGCGAGCGTCTGCCGCACGGCTCCCTCCGGAGCGGCGCGCAGCAGGCTCGTGCCGAGCCGGGTGTGGGCGACCGACGCCTGGAAGATGTCCTCCGGGGGGGAGGTCCAGTAGAGCGCGGCCTGCCGGTCGACGACCCGGGCGAACGCCTCGGCCGACTCGGCGTCGACTCCGCGCCCGCGCTCAACCGCCGCCGGGAGACGCTCGCCGCCCTCGCCGAGGAGCGGGGCGAGCACGCCCGCGCCTAAGAGGTTCCGCAGGAACGTGGAGCGGTCGATGCCGTCTGCGGTGATCATGCTCAGCAGCCTCCCAATCTCGTCCACCACCTCCGTCACGGGCCGCATGGCCATCTCGTCGGGGGTGAGCAGTCCCAGTTCGCTCGCGGACTTGCCGAAAATCGTCACGAGATGCTTGCGGTAACGCGGGTCCGGCCACCGCTCGCCCGTCTCCCACCGGCGGACGGTGTTCGCCGTGAGGCCCGTGTCCTTCTCCCCGCATGACCGCATGGCCGTACGGATGCGTTCGCACAGTTCCTCGTAGGACCACCCGCGCTGCAGGCGTTCCCATGCGAGCCGGCGATTCGGCGGATGACGGTGGCTGGCCGGCATGTCGCACCCCTCCTCGCATGACCGCTTCTCGCGCGACCACATGCACGCTGCGTCGGCGTGACACGCTGACACTACGGGAGTTTCCGTGTTCGCGTGGCTACTGGCTGTGATTGGACGTCTCCTGGCTGATACCGCCGCCGTCGTGGACGCGCTTGACTTGGCCCACTTCCGCGAGCAGCCGTTGGAGATGGGTGACATGACCACGTTGGAGGACATCGCGCGAGTCCACGCCGGCTGGATCATCTGGCGGTCGGACGCCGGCCGCTGGTGGGCCACCAGGCGCGGGGCGGTCGACCTGGAAGCCATCCGGAGGGGGTGTGCGATGACGCTCGACGCCGACGACCCCGACGGGCTCGCCGCCGCCCTGACCGCTCAGGAGGAGGTGACCGCCGAGATCGTCGCCGATCTCGCCCCGGTCGTCGCGGACTCCACCACCGCCGGATAACCCGGAGCGCGGTCAGCGGCCGTCGTGCCGTCAGGCGAGGAGATCGGACCGAAGGACCTCCGCCTGGAGGATGCGTTCGATCTCCTTCTCGTCCGCATTGTGCCCCGTCTGTCGCCGCAGTTCCTTCCGTGCGGCGTCGAGGATCACCGGCGTGAGGAGAACGCGTACGAGGGGCTTCGGGGCCGTCGCCGCGCGGGCCTGGGGGCGCCCGATGGCTCCGGGGTGGGAAGTCGTGAGCAGGGGACTGTGTTGACATCGCTATTCCTAAGAGAGAGCATTGCTCTCGAAACGGAGCGATGTCTCAACCCCTGCTCGTCGATGGAGCCCCTTATGAACGCCGCCCTGCCCGCCCGTGCCCGGTTGACCGGGCTGTCCTTTCTCGTGGCCGGAGTCCTGTTCCTCCTCTATCCGCTGGTCCGGCCGTACGGGGACGAGACGGCGCTGTCCGGGGCCGCCACGATGGCGTCGCCCGCCTGGGTCGCGGCGCACCTGTTCGCGATGGTCGGGTTCGTCCTGCTCGCGCTGGGGACTCTCGGCCTCTATCTGGTGCTGGACCGCCCCCTCGCCCTGCGGGCGGCGGTGGTGACCTGGATCGGCGCCGGGCTGACCCTGCCGTACTACGGCGCGGAGGACTTCGGGCTGAACGTCGTCGGCGCGCGGGCGGTGCGGGACGGCGACGTCTCGCTGCTGGCGCTGGTCGACGAGTTCCGCTTCGGCCCCGTGGCGATCGCGATGTTCGCGTCCGGGCTCACGCTGCTCGGCGTCGGCGCCGTCCTGGCCGCGGTCTCCGCCGGACGCTCGAAGGTGCTGCCCCGGTGGAGCGGCGCTCCGCTGGCCGCGGGGATGGCGCTGTTCATCCCCCAGTTCTTCGGGTCGCCGGCGGTGCGCGTCGCCCACGGCCTGCTGCTCGCGATCGGCGGTGTCTGGCTCGCGGTCGCCCTGTGGCGGGCGAGCCGATCATGATCGAATGGTTGTTCTAATACAATGGACTCATGACGGCTTTTCAGGCCTCACTGCTGGACTGGGGCGAGGATGTTCACATGGGGCCGCTCGGCGCCTCGGTGCGGCGCACTCCGCTGGAGCGCGGCGCCTGGGTCGACGTCCGGCGGCACTGGGTCCAGGGCGCCGACGCGCTCTTCGAGCGGCTGCGCGACGGGGTGCCGTGGCACGCGGAGCGCGTCCACATGTACGACAGGGTCGTGGACGTGCCCCGGCTGCTGAAGTTCTACGACGAGGGCGAGGAGCTTCCCGACCCGGTGCTGGCCGAGGCCAGGGACCTGCTCAACGCCCACTACGAGAAGGAGCTCGGCGAGCGGTTCGTCACGGCGGGCATGTGCCTCTACCGCGACGGCCGGGACAGCGTCGCCTGGCATGGCGACACGATCGGGCGGGGGAGCGTGGAGGACACGATGGTCGCGATCCTGTCGTTCGGCACGCCGCGCCCGCTGCTGCTGCGCCCGCGCGGCGGGGGCACGGCGCTGCGTCACGAGCTGGGCCACGGCGACCTCATCGTCATGGGCGGAAGCTGCCAGCGCACCTGGGAGCACGCGGTCCCGAAGTCGTCCACGGTGACCGGCGCCCGGATCAGCGTGCAGTTCCGCCCCCGGGGCGTCCGCTGACGGAGCGCGCCCGCGGGTGCCCCCCTTCCCCGTCGGCGGCGGCCCTGTAGCGTGGAGATCGTGTTCCTCCGGGTCGAGATCGACGGCCGCCCACCCACGGCCGAGGCGCTATGGCATCCCGCACTCGTCAACTACGGCCACTTCACCGCCCTGCAGGTCAGGAACGGCCGCGCCCAGGGGCTCGGCCTGCACCTCGCCCGGCTCGACGCCGCCAACCGGGAGCTGTTCGGCGCCGGACTCGACGGCGACCTGGTGCGCGAGCGCGTCCGGCACGCTCTCGCCGGCGACGCGCGCGACGCCTCCGTGCGGATGATGGCCTTCTGGCCGGAGGGCCGGGACGCGGTGAGCCTCCTCGTGGCCGTGCTGCCGCCCGCGCCCCCGCCGTCCGGGCCGCAGAGCCTGAAGCCGGTGCCGTACGAGCGGCCCGTCGCGCACGTCAAGCACCTCGGCGGGTTCGGGCAGCTCTACCACCGGAAGATCGCCGAGCGTGAGGGCTTCGACGACGTCCTGCTCACCGGTCCGGACGGCACCGTCGCCGAGGGCGGCGTCACCAACGTGGGCTTCTTCGACGGCTCGTCGGTCGTGTGGCCCGACGCGCCCAGCCTCAGCGGCGTCACCATGCAACTCCTGGAGGCACGCCTCCCGGCCGCCGGGATCGGGTCGCGGCGCGGGCCGGTGCGGCTGGCCGACCTGCCGTCGTACCGGTCGGCCTTCGTGGCCAACTCCCGCGGCGTCGCACCTGTCGGGCGCATCGGCGACGTCACGCTGCCTGTGGACGACGACTTCACCCGGACGCTGGCCGAGGTCTACGAGTCGGTTCCCTGGGACCCGATCTGAGGGCCGGCGGCCCCAAGGTGGGCGGCCGTCGACACGTGCGGTTTCCTGGTAGTCCTTGGAAGGCGCCGGTGAAGGACCGGTCCCGGCCGCACGAGCGAAAGGTCACGGATGATCCCGCACCCCTACGTCCCCGCCCCCGCCCGGTACGACGACATGCGGTACCGGCGCAGCGGAAGGAGCGGCGTGCTGCTTCCCGAGATCTCCCTCGGCCTGTGGCACAACTTCGGCGACGGCCACGCGTTCGACGTGCAGCGTGCCGTCCTGCGCCGCGCCTTCGACCTCGGTGTCACCCACTTCGACCTGGCCAACAACTACGGCCCGCCGTACGGCTCGGCGGAGGAGAACTTCGGCCGCCACCTGCGGGCGGACTTCCGGCCCTACCGCGACGAGCTGTTCGTCTCGACCAAGGCGGGCTACGACATGTGGCCGGGCCCGTACGGCGAGTGGGGGTCGCGCAAGTATCTGCTGGCGAGCCTCGACCGGTCGCTGAGCCGGATGGGCCTCGACTACGTCGACGTGTTCTACTCCCACCGCCCCGACCCGGACACTCCGATCGAGGAGACGATGGGCGCCCTCGACACGGCGGTGCGCTCCGGCAAGGCGCTCTACGTGGGCATCTCGAACTACTCCGCGGAGGAGACCGAGCGGGCCGCCGCGGTGCTGCGCGACCTGGGCACCCCGCTCCTGATCCACCAGCCGCGTTACTCGATGCTCGACCGCTGGGCGGAGGACGGGCTGCTCGACGTCCTGGAGCGGTCCGGGGCGGGCTGCATCGCCTATTCGCCGCTGGCGCAGGGCCTGCTGACCGGGCGCTACCTCGACGGCGAGGTGCCGGCGGACTCGCGGATGGCGATCGGCCACTTCCTCACGCGCGACCGGCTCACGCCCGGGCTGCTGGACACCCTGCGCGGCCTCGACAAGATCGCCCAGGCGCGTGGCCAGTCGCTCGCGCAGCTCGCGCTGGCGTGGATCCTGCGCGACCGGCGGGTCACGTCCGTGCTGGTCGGGGCGAGCTCGGTGGAGCAGTTCGAGCAGAACGCCGCCGCCCTGGCCGCGCCGCCGCTCAGCCCGGAGGAGCTGGCCGACATCGAGAACCTGCTGCGCGCCGCCTGACCTAGTCG
The DNA here is from genome assembly GCF_014161385.1 of Microbispora sp. H10670. Lineage (NCBI taxonomy): Bacteria > Bacillati > Actinomycetota > Actinomycetes > Streptosporangiales > Streptosporangiaceae > Microbispora > Microbispora sp. H10670. The sequence continues at coordinate 244,361 of NZ_JABBWW010000010.1, forward strand.
ACCTCGGCGCTGCCGTTCACCCGCAGCTTGCGGCGGGCCCGCTCGTAGAAGGTCGTCGTCCCGAGCCGCACCACGCGGGCCGCGGCGCGCAGCGCCGTCACGGTGAGCCGGTCGCCCGGGCACAGGTGGCCGCCGATGGCGCCGTCGACCTCCATCGCGAGCTGTCCGCTCGTCGGGAGCACGTCGAGCGTCACCTCCTCGTCGGCGGACAGCACGAGCGCCCGGTTGAACGCCGTGTGCGCGGCGGCCGGGACGACGATGAAGCCCTCGACGGTGGGGGAGACGATCGGGCCGCCGGCCGAGAAGCTGTACGCCGTCGACCCGGTGGCGGTGGAGACGATCACCGCGTCGGCGGCGTACCGGACGAACGGCTCTCCGTAGACCGAGACGGCCACGGCGGCGAGCCCGTCGCCGGGGATGCGGACGAGCGCGATGTCGTTGAAGGCGGTCACCGTCCGGCCGTCGTGGGTGGTCGCCCGGACCGCCATGCGCGGCTCCACCGTGTACCTGTGCTCGTCGATCGCCGACAGCGCGGGCGCGAGGTCCGCGACGTCGATCTCGGCGAGGAAGCCGAGCCGGCCCAGGTTGACGCCGAGGACGGGCGTCGGCCGCCCGGCGATCAGGCGCATGGTGCGCAGCATCGTGCCGTCGCCGCCGAGGCTGACCAGCAGGTCGGCCTGCCGCACCAGCGTCTGGTCGTCCACCGCGACCGCGCTGCAGTCGATGCGCCCGACCTCGTCGGGCAGGCCCAGCACCGGGCAGCCCCGGTTGCGCGCCCACTCGACGATGGTGTCGATCGCCTCCTTCGAGTCGCGCTCGGGGTGCAGAACGAGACCGACGGTGCTGACCATGCCCATGCCCCTCACTGTACGGGGCATCAGGCACGACCTAACGCGCGTCGTCGCGGGGGGCCTGGGTGATGGGGAGGACCACCCGGAACCGGGTGTCTCCGGGCGTGGACTCCACCCGGATGTCTCCGTGGTGCTTGTTCACGACGATCCGATAGGAGATGTCCAGGCCAAGGCCGGTGCCCTCGCCGACGGGCTTGGTGGTGAAGAACGGCTCGAAGATGCGGGGCCGGACCTCCGGCGGGATGCCGGGCCCGGTGTCGCCGATCTCCGTGATGAGGTGCCCGTCCTTCCGCCAGGTGCGGATGGTGAGCGTGCCCTCGCCGTTCATCGCGCAGAGCGCGTTGTCGATGAGGTTCGTCCACACCTGGTTCAGCTCCGCAGCGTACGCCGGGATCGGCGGCAGCGACCGGTCGTACTCCTTGACCGTGCGCACGCCCTGCGGGATCTTGCCGTGGAGCATGGTCAGCGTGGCGTCGAGCAGGTCGTGCACGTCGACGGTCTGGTAGGGGGCCCGGTCGAGCTGGGAGTACTGCTTCGCCGCGCCGACCAGGCTGGAGATCCGGTTCACCGCGTCGTCGATCTCGCCCATCAGCAGCTCGGTGTCGATGGTGTAGGTGAGCCACCGCACCGCCGGCTCCAGGTTCTCCTCGCCCACCGCGCCGGCGATCTGGCCGAGCCACTCCACGTCGAGGCCCCCGGCCACCAGCGTGGCCGCGAGGTCCCAGCCGCCGACGATGTCGTGGTCGTCCAGCCAGTCGGCGATGGCGTCCTCGGCGTCGGACCGCGCCAGCGGGGACAGCTCGGGGGCGGACGCGGCGCGCTTGACCGCGTCCTCCTGGAGCTCCACGAGATCGTGCAGCTGGCTGCCGTCCAGCCGCCCGTCGGCGATCATGGCGAGCTTCTGCCGCATGCCCGCCACCCGCCCGCGCAGCGCGGACGTGGCCCGCACGGCGGCGGCGGCCGGGTTGTTCAGCTCGTGCGTGAGCCCGGCCGACAGCGAGCCGAGCGCGAGCAGCCGCTCCCGCTCGCCCACGACCGTCTGGGTGGCGCGCATGCCGATGAACAGCCCCTCAAGCAGGTGCATCGCCATCGGGAACCACTCGCGCACGCACTCGGCGATCACCTCGGCGGGCAGCACGAAGAACTCGGCGTCGGTGACCGCGCGCAGCGAGTTGAGGTAGAGCTGGTGCGGCTCCCCGGTGATGTACGACTGGGTGGCGCCGCCGTACACGCCGCGCTGGCCGGTGCGGCTCACCTCGACCTCGTCGCCCTGCACCCGCCTGCTCATCGCGACGGTGCCGCTGAGCAGCACGAAGAAGCAGGTGGCGGGCTCGCCCTCGCCGTAGACGAGAGTGCCGGCGGCGCGGGTCTCCACCCGGCCCTCCGCCGACAGGGCGGCGAGCTGGCCGTCGTCCAGGGACTCGAAGAGGAACAGGGTGCGCAGCTCGTGCGGCGGCAGCGTCTCGGTCACTAGGGCACCATCCTTACTGCGGGGCCCGCGTAGGGTCTTGTGGAAGGGACTCGGCGGGAGCCGGGGTGACGGCCCTGTTCGGTCGCCTGTGAAAGGCCTCGATGACACCGCCGCCCCCGGT